>WFPG01000225.1 GCA_015487755.1 Acidobacteriota bacterium | reverse complement strand
TAAGTTTGTTTGTTTCATCAAACCGTTTTAACTTCATACCTGCTTTAAGCAGGGTGAAAATGCCTTTCTCATAATTTACCAGAATATCTTTCAAAGAACATTCTTTTAGAATAAAGTTAAAGGTTTTTGAAACATTCCCGCATTGGTCAAGCAAACAACTCACCTCAAGGGTTAAAACCTCTCTGTCTTTTTTATCAAGTGAGGAAAACAAATCAGGGAGAGTATCAAACCACTGCTTTAAACCATTCTTTTTTATCAATCCCTGTTGTTTCATATAAGACAAAGTTAAAACCAACTCTTCATTAGCCTCAATCAACAACTCTCTGTCATTTCCTCTATAATTTTCTATGGCAACCTTTAACACTTTAGCCTTTAATGGATAATCACTTAAAGAAAACCCTTCAGAGAAATATAAAACCTGCTTGAGATTTAATTTGTTTTCTTTAATCATTGATATTATGTTTTCTTTGTTCACCCCTTTTGAATAGAGGGAAACAATGTCATAGTAAAATTCAACACTCATATGAGCACCTGCAATTGAGGTAAGGGTTTTGCCGTTTTTATCAAAGACAATAACCGTGGGAAATCCGAAAATATTAAACTTTTTCGCCAATTCCTTCCCTTTTTTTGAATCACACTCAACATAGACGGGAATTGCAAGTTTAAATACTTTTTCAAACTCTTTTTTCTCAAAAACCCTTTCTTTTAGTTGTTGGCAGGGGCCACACCACTTTGCTGAAAAATCTGCAAAAACCAGTTTGTTTTCTTTCTTTGCCCTTTCAAATGCTTTTTCAAAACTGTATTCAGTGAACCAATCTATGCCGCCTATTTTTCTATAAAAAACCTTCTTCTCTTTTGGTTTTAAAAAAGCAACCACCCCACCGTGGGTTTTAAAGTAAAAAAACATGGCAAGAGAAGCGATTAGAATTAGAAACAAAAAAGCCTTTCTAAGCACTATCGATCTCCGTTAACCGCTCTGTAATGTGTTTTTTAATTAAAGTGCATACCCCAATATCTTCTCAATGTTTTCAATTGTGTAGAGGTTTTTATCCATCTGCCAGTTTTCTATTATTTGATATGCCTTTTTTGATATTTCAGGGATTGCCTCTCTATCAATTTTTATTTCAGGCAAACTCACAGGTGCGCCTATTGATGAGAGCCAATTTTTAAACGCTTCAATTGCACTGTCCGCGTCGGCAAATTCTTTTCCGAACAAGTTTGAAGAAAACCTTGTTAATAAATCCTTTTTATCCTCTTTCATAAACCTCATCCATGCAGGCATAACAACCGCAAGCCCCGCACCGTGTGCAACTTCTGGGTATAATCCGCTTATTGCATGCTCTATTGCATGGTTTGGAAATTCGGTTTTTCCCAAACCTGTTCTAACCAATCCGTTGAAAGCAACGGTAACAGCCCACATATGGTTTGCCCTGAAATTGTAATCATCAGGTTGTTTCAAAATATTTTCGCAGGCTTCTTTCAAAGTTTTCAATATCCCGTCGGCAATATTTAGAGAGAGTATGTTGTATTCGGCAGTATGGTTAAAATAAGGCTCAACTATATGGGATATTGCGTCAACTGTGCCGTAAACAACCTGCTCTTTCGGCAAAGTCATTGTGTAAACAGGATTTAAAAAAGAGGCTTTAGGGTATAAACACTCGGCACCTGTTGAAAGTTTAAGCCCGTTTTCTTCATTTGTAATTACAGAGCCCATGTTCATTTCGGAAGCGGTTGCGGGAAGCGTTAAAACCGTAATTAAAGGCAATGCTTCATTCGGCATTTTATCCCCTTCATAAAACTCCCACACATCAAAGTCAACTTTAGCGCCAGCAGCTATTGCCTTTGATTCGTCTATTACACTTCCGCCCCCTGCGGCTATAATAAAATCAACCTTTTCTTTTTTCGCAAGTTCAATGCCTTTTCTTGTATGAGATAAAACAGGGTTTGGCCTTACCCCAGAAAACTCGACAAACTCAATACCCTCATTTTTCAAAGCGTTTACTATATCATCGTATGCTCCGTTTTTCTTTATTGAGCCTTTTCCGTAAACAAGAAGTGCTTTTTTGCCGTATTTTTTTGCCTCTTTTGAAAAGTATTTCATACATTTTTTTCCGAAGTATATCTTAACCGGGTTATGGAAAATAAAATCTTTCATAATAGCCTCCTTTTTAACTTAACGGTTTTTTTATTATACCGAACCCGCTTTTTCCGTCTACCTTAACTATAAACGGAGATTTTGAGTTGTAGATGTTAAGAAAGCCCTTTCTTACAGGCTCCAATGTATCAAAGTAATTCCAGTCAAACTTATGGTTTCTATTTTCATGGTCTATATAAAAATAAACCATTCTCGAAGAGAGCATTTTCTGGAAAAAGTGATTGCCTTTTGACGGCTCTACCTTGAACTCGTCCATTGTATATTCAACAATTACTTTTGCATTAGAAATGTCTTTAAAATTCACAGGGACACCGTTTAAAGGATTGCTTGAGCCTAACCTACCCGGAGCAAACAGAATATAATACTCTTTTTTATCTCTAAACTCTTTATTTAAATTGGAAATCTCTCTTGCAATTTCCCCTGTTTTGCTTCTCTCAAACCTGTCGGGGGAAACAAAAACAATATGTTTTAGATTGTTGTAAACACCGTTGCCCAGCACTTCATCAGACACACAAATAGAATTATCTTTTTCTTTTTTCTCTATTAAAACTACCCCTAAACCGCTTCCCGACGGCAGGGGCTTGTTTTGAAGAAGAAAAAATTGATGTTTGCCGCTTCTATTAAAGTTTACTGAAAATTCAATTTCACAAGCCTCCCCTATTGCGCTGGAAGAAAGTTGAAGAAGCTCGGAAATTAGGCGGGAAAATGGAAAAAACCTGTCTGCCAGAAAGTTTTTAAAAGTCAAAACCCTTCTTGAACCAGGTTTGGGAAAAAGCGACAACATTCCGTCTTCCGGATAAAAGTATTCTGAAACATAATTTAAAGGCTCATTTATTTCAAAATCAGCCACCCTTATCTTTTCAAGCCCTGATAATTCTCCCTTTTTAGCGTCAAACTCCGATTCTTCAAGGTTAAGTGCATAAAAGTGCTTCTGGCTGTTCCTAACGCATAACTCCGCATTTAAACACATAGGGTCAAGCAAAGGTGCTTTAGGTGAAACCCTTTTAATGCAGTTTGATTCTTCAATAATCCTTCCAAGCCCGAATGAAAGGTAAACAATTCCGTCTTCAGGTTTTAAGTTTGAAATTGGGTAATAGTTATAACTCTGGGCAACCCCCGAAATAACGGGGAAATAGTATTTGCCGTACTTTTTGCCCACAACCTTTTGAATTAAAACAGCCATCTTCTCTTCGCCTAAATTGTAATTTGTGTTTTTTATAAACTTTTTCGCAGCGGAAGAAAAAACAGAAGCATAAACAAGTTTTATTGAAGCAATTAAATTTGCAAGCCTGTGCTCAAAACTCTGCTCATTGTTTGCAAGCATAAATGTTTTATAAACCCCTGCAAATGAAAGGGTTTGAGAGTCCTCAAAGATAGAAGAAGAGCGAACCGCAATGGGGGTTTTAAGTTTTTTCAGAAGGTTTGCAAGGTCTCTCTCTACTCCCCTCGGTAATTTGGAATTAAGAAAAAGTGATTTTATCTCTTCGTCATCCTCAATTTCAAGCGCCTTTTCCATTAACCTGTTTTTGTGAAGAAAGTTTTCATAAATATCGGTAGCAAGCACCGTTGAGAAAGGAACTTTAATATCAACATTTGAAAACTTTTCATCAAAACCTGTCTCTGAAAGGACAGCCTGAATAAAAGACAGGCCTCTCGCTTTTCCGCCTAAAGATTCGTCCCCGATTTTTACAAATATAGCCGATTCCGCATCAGATAAAGCCTTTAAACTTATAACAGATTGCAATTTTTTCTGGTTAAGAAATTTAAGAATGGTGTCATAAAGAAAAACCTTAATATCCTGCACACTTTTAAAATCGTCCACAGTTTTAGGCCTTAAAACCTCGGCTATTTCAAACTGAGTCCTTGCCCTGAACCATATTGAAAAATGGTTATGCGAAGCGTGGTATAAAACACTTTCATCAGGAATATTAAGTATCTTTTCCGCAAACTCCTCAAGGGTTTTTGCCCTGTCAATAACCTTTCCGTTAGGGTATTTGAAAACAAAATCTCCGAAACCGAAGTGCTTTAAAATATACTTTCTTAACTGTTCAACCATCTTTTTTGAGAGTTTGTGAAAAAAATCAACCCCTAACTGTTTTGCAATCTTTTTGTTTTCAAGGTTGGAAGATTGAAGTATAACATTTAAGTCTTTTACCTCGCTTTTAACCTTTTTCACAAGTTCAAACCCTGCATTTGCGTCAAGTTTGCCCCCTTTAGGGTATTGAACATCAGATATTATCCCCAATAACTTGCTTTTGTATTTTTCATAAATAGCAATAGCGTCGTCGTAAGTCTCGGCTGTTAAAATTTTAGGCCTTGCCTTAACCCTTAAAATAACATCAGATTCATTGATAGTGTCCCTTATTATTTTTCTCGTTTGCTTTAAGATTTCAGTGTAAATCAAAGGTAGGAAGAAGGAATAGTACCACGGTGAATCCTCAACAATAAGGATAACATTTACCCCTAACTTTGTGTCTCTCTCGGCATTTTTTTCGTCTTCAATGTACTTAATTATTGCCAGAAAGAGTTTTGAATCCCCCATCCAGTAAAAAACCTTGTCAATATACTTCTTCTCCCTGACAAGCATTAACACATCTTTTTCAACAGGGACATAGGTTAAAAGGACAACAGGAAGGTCTTTTTTTATCTCTTTAACTTTTTTACCGAATTCAATTGGTGTCATTTCAGAGAGCCTGGGCATTGTTATTACAAGGTCGTAATTGTCCTTTTTTAAGAATTCCAGAGCCTCTTTTGCCGAGTAAACCCTTGTAATTCTCGGAATGTAGTGTAAATCAAGCTCAATAAAATCATTGAAAATCCTTTTTGTTAACGCCCCGTCCTCTTCAAGTATGTAAGCGTCATAGGGAGAAGCGACAAGCAGTACATCCTGGACATGGTATTTCATCAGGTTGTAAAACTTGTCCGCTTTGGCAGAGTAAAAAGGCTTGAAAAACATAACCCTTAATCAACAAATTGCAATTTGTAGTATTCGGGATTTAACTCGTCTCCAGTTGCCTGCTTTACAAATTCGTCCCACCTGTACTTTGCCCCGGGTTTAAATATCTTTTCTATAAAGTAATTTCCTATCTCTTTGTTTCCCCCTAAAAAAGTCTGCTTAAAATTGTCTGTATGAAGAATATTTTTAGCAATATAGTAATTCATCTGGGATGCGAATAATTCCCCTAACATATAGTTGTGATAGTAAACAGGGTATGCTGATATATGTATCTTTGCCGCCCAATCGGGATTGTTTCTTCCTTCAGGTTTTTTTACCAATTGATACTTCTCCTTCAACTGCCACCAGTAATTGTTAAAGTAATCAACCCCTTTTTCAGGGTGTGCATACATCTCTTTTTCAAACCTTGTTACCACCTGACACCACCTTGAGAACACAAGCTGCTGAAACTTCTGCATCTTATAAAGTTGCGGCGCAATCCTTTTTGCCTCTCTTTCAGACAAACCGCAGTATTTAATTAAAAATTCAGGGTTTTTAGACTGCCTTCCGAAAAGCATTGCAACAGCCTCGGTTGTAAATGTATGGCACGCTTCCCTTAGAACATAAGGCAGGTTTTTATCTATGTATTTATCGTAAACCGCATGCCCCAATTCGTGCAAAACAGTATCCATCCAGGATTCGTTGTCTTTAATATTGGTGAGAATCCTTACATCCCCTTCCCTGTCAATGTCTGTGCAGAAGGCGTGCTGCATTTTGCCTTCTTTTTCATAAAGACTGCTTCTCTTCAGAATATCCGTCACATCAAGCCCGATTGAAGAATAAAAATCTGTCGCTATTTTTGCCAAATCCTTGCCTTTGTAATACTTATCAAGGTCAACATTGTCAAATGAAATCCCTTCCTGAAAAAACGGGTCTTCGTAATGCCACGGCATTATTGCCTTTTTAGAAATACGGTACCTTTTTGCAAGCATTGAATCTATCTCGCTTTTAACCTTTGCATACTCAGGGGCAATCTCTTTATCAAGTTTGTCAAAGAGCCCTAAAATCTCTTCAGGTGTCTGCTCGTTTAAAACAAGTGCCATTTCAAAGTAATCCCTGTATCCAAGGGATTTTGCAAGTTTATTCCTTAACTTTGCTAATTCAAGCACATCTTCGGCAACAACCTTTCCTATCTGTTTTGATGCAAGCCATGCCTTTTCCCTCAACTTCATATCTTTCTTTTCATTTCTCAAAATCTCTTTCAATTGATTGTCGGTTACCTTTTTGCCGTTTAAATCAGCCCTGAAGGTGTTAAACTTCTTTTCAATTTCGTTCTGCTTTTCAATAATCTTTTTAACTAAATTGGGGTCTCCCTGTTTGCCTGCATAGGCAAGGTAGATTAAAAGTATCTCCCTCTTTAAAATAGGGTCTTTAATATCCTGTTTTAAAAACGACTTAAGTTTCAAAAAGTCGTCTTTGTTTGAGTGAATCTGCGCAATCTTAAACTCTAAATCGGCGGCTTCCTTATACTTTTCCGGGTTTCCCGTTACAGAGGCTTCCCAGTAAGCAAGGTTTGCCTGTTTATACAGCGGAGCAACCTTTTTCACATAATTTTCTATAAAAAGTTTCATTTCATTCTCCCTGTTTAAATGGGTATTGCAGGATACTGTAAACAACGCTAAAACCAAAAGCAATGATAAAAACTTCATAATCCCCCCGTTATTTTATTCTCTTAAACCTTGTTCCGTCCTTGGTATCTTCCAAAATTATTCCCTTTTCTTTAAGCATATCCCTTATCTCGTCAGCCCTTTTAAAATCCCTGTTTTTCCTTGCCTCATTCCTTTCCTCAATTAACTTCATTATCTCTTCGTCAGGCATCTCGGTTGAAAAGTCAAAAACGGCAAAGACTTTGTTTAAATCTTCAAGAAAATTCAAAACCTCTTCCTTGTTTGCTTCGGGAATATTTGAATCAGGGTAGAGTTTGTTAACTTCCCCTATAAACTCAAACAATGCCCCTAAAGCCCCTGAAACATTTATATCGTCGTCCATAGCATCTTCAAACGCTTTTTTGTACTTTGTTATCAAATCTTTAATCCTCTCATCGTAATCACCCTTATTAGTTGTCTGCGAAACAGATTGATAAAAGCCTTCAACCTTCTCAATAGCCTTTTCCGCAGCCTTTACGCTTTCAAGGGTAAAGTTTAATTGCTTTCTATAATGGGAAGAGATAAGTACATAGCGAATAGCCCTCGGGTTAAAGCCTTTGTTTATCAAATCCCTTAAAGTAAAGAAATTGCCTAAAGACTTACTCATCTTCTTGCCTTCAACAATAAGGTATTTGCAATGAAGCCAGTAATTTGAAAAAGGCTTGCCTGTTGCCGCTTCACTCTGGGCAATTTCATTCTCATGGTGAGGAAAAATTAAATCCTCTCCCCCTGCGTGTAAATCTATGGTTTCCCCTAAATACTTCATAGCCATTACCGAACACTCAAGGTGCCAGCCCGGCCTACCCTCACCCCACGGTGAAGGCCACGAAGGCTCGCCTTCTTTCTTTGCCTTCCACAAAACAAAATCCCTTACATCGTCTTTTTCGTATTCGTCAGCGTCAACCGAAACCCCTTCCTTAATTTCCCTTTTATCAAGTTTTGACAATTTGCCGTATTCATTAAAGGCTGAAATATCAAAGTAAACAGAACCGTCTTTCTCATAGGCAAAGCCTTTGTCTATCAATGTTTGAACAAGTTTTATCATCTCTTCAATATGCTCGGTTGCCCTGGGATTATACTCAACCTGCTCAATATTTAAGGCTTTGCAGTCTTCAAAAAATGCCTTTGCGTACTTTTCGGTGTACTCCCTTAAAGACATCCCCTCTTCGTTTGAGCGCCTTATCGTTTTGTCGTCAACATCGGTTAGATTCATAACCTGAACAACCTTATAGCCTTTGTACTTCAAATACCTTCTGAAAATATCCTCAAAACAGAAAGTCCTGAAATTGCCTATATGTGCATAATCGTAAACGGTAGGCCCGCATGTATAAATCCTTGCTTCCTTATCCCTTAAAGTTTTAAACTCTTCTAATTTGCCGGTTAAAGTGTTGTAAATCTTCATACAATCCTCCTATAAAACATCAGCATAATTATACATTAAGTTAAAGGGATATACCAGAAACAAGGAATTGATTTTAAATATGGATTAAAATGTATTTTGGTATTTTTTTGGGGGATAAAAAAAATGGTAGCGGGGGTGGGATTTGAACCCACGACCTTCGGGTTATGAGCCCGACGAGCTACCTGGCTGCTCCACCCCGCGACAGGCAATACATAATTATAAGGATTTGATTTTAAATGTCAATAGTTTTTTAATAGTTTAAAAGATGCAAGCCTTTTGAAAAAACTAAAATCGGTATCTAATATCAATTGCCGTTTTTTCAACCGATGTTTAATAACAAAAACACTTTAATTTTTTCAAAAATCATTTAGAATTTAAGGATTGAGGAGTTTTTATGAGACTGGCTGTAATTAGCGACATACACGGAAATATTGAAAAATTACACGGCGGAGGTAGACTGATAAAAGAAGCGGACGCCATTATTGTATGCGGCGATATTTCAAGGCACGGGGATTTAAAAGAGATTGAATTCGTAATTAGCGAATTAAAGCAGGTTAATCAAAATTTATTCGCAATACCGGGAAATATGGACGGGGAAAAGGCTATTGAAGTGCTTGAAGGTCTAAAAGTAAACATACACAGAAAGAAAATTGATTTTGAGGGATATTCAATTATAGGCTGCGGCGGCTCAACAAAAACCCCTTTCGGCACACCCTTTGAACTTGAGGAAGATTTTATTTATAACTGTTTAAACAAAAACATTACTTTACCTGAAAAAACAATTGTTGTTTCCCACAACCCGCCTTACAAAACAAAAACAGACAGAACAATGTTCGGAATGCATGTGGGAAGCAAGAAATTAAGGAAACTTATTGAAGAGAAAAAGCCTTTATGTTTTCTATGCGGCCACATTCACGAATCGGCAAATATTGATTTTATAGAAAACACATTGATTTTAAACCCCGGGCCTTTCAGAAGAGGCGGAATAGGAATTGTTGAGATAAATGAAGGCAAAATTAAAGGAAGGATAGAAAAGGTTTAATGGATAAAGAAAGCAGAAAAATACGCTCAATGTTTAACAATATATCTCATAGGTACGATTTCCTAAATCACTTTTTCAGCGCAAATGTTGACAGGTTATGGAGAAAAAAAACAGTAAAAGCGCTTGAAGGGGAAAAGGTAGAAAGAATTCTTGATGTTGCCTGCGGTACACTTGATTTAGCGGTTGATTTTGCAAAAAGATTTCCTGAAGCGGAAGTTATCGGGGTTGATTTTGCAGAAAAGATGCTTGAAAAAGGCTTAAAAAAGATAAAGGGAAGAAAGATTTACCCTATTCAAGCAGACGGAAGCAAACTGCCTTTTAAAGACGAAACATTTGATGTTGTTTCTATTGCCTTTGGAATTAGAAACTTTGAAGATATGGAAAAGGGGTTAAAAGAGTTTAGAAGGGTTCTAAAACAAGGGGGGATACTCTTGATTTTAGAGTTTACTCCAAACAAAAACCCTTTCTTTAACTTTTACACAGGCTATCTAATGCCCTTTATTGCAAAACTCTTTATGTCAGACGGCAATTCCTACAAATACCTGCACAAATCGGTAAAGGAATTTCCCAACGGCAAAGAATTTCAAAAAATAATTGAAAAACAGGGGTTCAAAGATGTTGAATTTTTCAGACTCCCATTTGGAATATCCCTGCTCCACAAGGGATACAAAATCTGATAAAAAGCAGTTTGAAGTTGTTTTAATTGACGCAGACGATACCTTATGGGAAAACTACTTTTACTTTGAAAAAGCAAGGGAAACATTTTTAAATTTCATGGAAAAGCATAGGTTTAACAAAGAAGAAGTAAACTACTATTTAAACCACTTTGACACCAAAAGGCTTGAAGAAATAGGATTCGGAAGCAACGGGTTTAAAAAGGCAATGGAGTTTACCCTCAATCATTTTTATAAACAAACTAATAAAGAGATAACAAAAACAGAAAAAGAGTTACTTGAAAAGATAAAAAACTTTATTTACAATCAGCCTTCAATACCATATCCCGGGGTAAAAGAAACCCTTGAATACTTAAAAAGAAGATATAAACTAATTCTCTTAACAAAAGGTGAAGAGGAAGAACAGTTAAAAAAAGTAAAACGCTCGGGGCTTTCCCAGTACTTTAATGCGTCAATAGTACTAAACGACAAAACAGAAAAACACTACAGAGACTTAATTGTAAACCTTAAACTTAACCCTGAAAAAACTGTAATGATAGGAAACTCTCCAAAATCAGACATAAACCCGGCAGTAAAAGCGGGGATGTACGGCATTCTAATAAAAAGGGAAAAACAATGGATTTACGAGGAAGAGGAACTTGTTAAATCCGATAGGATTATTATTATCCATTCATTTAAAGAACTTAAAAACATTTTATGAATAAAAAAATCTTCTCGGAAAATATAACAAAAACAATTTTCTCTCTTTACATTCCAATTTTTGCCACAATGATGCTTCAATCCCTGTACGGGATTATTGACACTATTTTTGTAGGAAAATTAGGTGCAAATGCACTTGCGGCGGTTGGCCAATCAAACACAATACTTATGTTTGTATTTGCCTTTATGGCATCTGTTTCAATCGGAGCCACATCTCTTATTGCAAGGCAATTGGGGGCTCAAAAATCGGAAGATGCGAATAAAACGGTAAACCAATCATTAATTTTAGGTTCAACCCTTTCGCTTTTATTTTTCTTTCCGCTTTTTTTATTTACAAAACCCCTTTTGTTGGCAATAAATACAAATACCGAAATACTGCCTCAGGCAGATGCATATTTAAAAATCAGCGCATTTTCCCTTATATTTGTCTTTATTAACTTTATGATTAACTCACTATTAAGAGGGGCAGGCTATGTAAAACCGTCTTTTTTCTTAATGGCCGTAAGCAATATAATCAATGTATTTTTAGATTACTCAATGATATTCGGGCATTTCGGATTCCCCTTTTTAGGGGTAAAGGGTGCCGCTTACGCAACATTGATAGCAAGGGCAATAGGTAGTTTTATCGGGATAGCAATTTTTATTTCAAAAAGATACGGCATTACTTTTCACAAAAACTTTATGCCGGATATACATATTATAAAACAGATACTTGAAGTAGGCTTTGTAGCGTCCATTATGGGAATAAGCAGGACTGTGTCGTCTCTCATATTTATTGCTTTGGTGGCAACTTTAGGGACAAAAATCCTTGCTGCGCTTCACGCCGGTATGTATGCGGAGTCATTATCTCTGTTTTCGGCAATAGCATATTCAAGCGTAACTACGACAATTGTAGGGCATTACCTTGGAGCCGGGAAATTTGACAGGCTAAAAGAGATAAACAGAAAACTTTTAACCTACGCTTCATTAACAGGCCTCTCTTTCGGAGTATTGTTTTTTATATTTGCCGATAAAATTGCATTTCTTTTTACCAAAGACAGTGAAGTTGTTTTTTATATGACAAGATTACTAAAAACCGTGGCATTTTCAGAAGCCTTTCTGGCAATGGCATTTGTTTTTGTAGGTATCTACTATGCGGCAGGCTATATGGCAGTGCCTTTAAAAGCAAACATTATCTCATTCTGGCTGGTTAGGGTTGGATTTTGCTACATATTTGTCAAGTTTTATCCTGAAAAGCCGGAATTGGTATTTATCTCAATGGCACTGTTAAACATTGTTTACCCTATAATAATG
>WFPG01000224.1 GCA_015487755.1 Acidobacteriota bacterium | reverse complement strand
TTAAATTTATAAAAAAATATGAGGTGGGACGGTATGAAAAAAACTTTAATAGCGATTATTTGTGGCGCCTTCTTGTTATTCGGGAGCGGAATAGCACAGGATTTGCCTCAAAGTGCAAATGAACAAAAAACGGGAACCCAGGTGGAACAGTCTTTGCCTTCTGAAACAAATGTAGAGAAAAATACCCAAAACAACGTTTCTAAAGGTGAAAAAGAGATTAAAAAAGAACAGGCTGAAGAGGCAAGCTCTAATGAAGAATGTGAAAGTCTCGGTAAAATTTTGCCTTTATGGTCTGTAATTCCATTTGTTGGAATCTTGCTTTCAATTGCATTATTTCCACTTTTGTTCCCTAAATTCTGGCACCACCATTTCGGAAAGGTTTCTGCATTCTGGGCGTTAGTGTTTGCAATTCCGTTTTTGCTTGTTTTTAAAGGGGTTGCTTTTCACGAAATACTTCATATTTATTTGATAGATTATATACCGTTTATTATCCTTCTATGGTCACTATTTACCGTCGCAGGCGGTATTCTGGTAAAGGGCAATCTGGAAGGAACTCCCGGAATGAACCTTGTTTTATTGCTTATAGGGACATTTATGTCTTCCTGGATTGGGACAACAGGTTCGGCAATGGTTTTAATCAGGCCGGTATTAAGGGCAAACAGAGACAGAAAGTATAAAACCCACATTGTAGTATTCTTTATTTTTCTTGTTGCAAATATAGGCGGTTCCTTAACTCCGTTAGGCGACCCTCCTTTATTTTTAGGGTTTCTCCACGGAGTTCCCTTTTTCTGGACATTTCATATATTTACTGAAATGGCTACAACAGCAGGGATTTTACTTGTGATTTTTTACATAATGGATAGATATTACTATGCCAAGGAAGACCCTGAAGTCAGAGTAAAGCAGGGCAAAATGAATATTAAAATTTTAGGTGCCCATAATTTTATCTTCCTTTTGGGAGTTATAGGAGGGGTTTTATTAAGTGGGTTCTGGAAGCCGGGTACTTTTGATGTATTAGGTGTGCATGTTCCAATTGAAAGTGCGGTTAGGGATTTGATTTTAATTGTTATGGGTTTCCTATCTCTTTACACTACTAAAAAGGAAATCAGGAAGGAAAACGAATTCTCATGGTTTCCCATTATTGAAGTTGCTTACCTCTTTGCAGGTATCTTTATGACAATTATCCCGGCACTTGCAATTCTAAAGGCTGGGACAGACGGAGCCCTTGCTTTTATAATTCATGCTGTAAAAGAGCCTGCTCATTACTTCTGGGTGACCGGGACATTGTCTTCTTTCCTTGACAATGCGCCTACTTATTTAACATTTTTAAACACCGCATTAGGCCAGTTCTTTGCAGGTATGCCGGAAAAAGTGGCTATTCACAACCTTATTGCCCATCAGAACCTTTATTTAAAAGCAATATCTTCCGGTGCGGTTTTTATGGGTGCAAATACTTATATAGGGAATGCCCCTAATTTTATGGTTAAATCAATAGCTGAAGAAAACGGAATAGATATGCCCAGTTTCTTCGGGTACATCTTTAAGTATACTTTAGTTTTTCTGATACCCACCTTTATACTTATAACTTTTATCTTTTTTTAAATAATTGATTTAATTGCCCCCTTTATGGGGGCTTTTTTTATTTTCTTTTAAATAGTTTTTCTATATCGTCTAAAGTAAGCCTGATAAGTATAGGCCTTCCGTGTGGGCAATAGTAAGGGTTTTCGCATTCAAAAAGTTGTGATAAAAGGGAGTCAATTTCCGTAAAATTTAGAGGAGTGTTTGCTTTTATTGCGTTTTTACACCCTATGGTAGCGGCTATATCTTTGAACAATTCTGATTTGTCTTTTTCCTTTTCCTCAATAATTAACCCTAAAAGTTGGAGAAATACAGCCTCAATATCCTTTTGTTTTAGAAAAATAGGGTAGGCGGTAATTTTGATGGAGTAATTGTCAATAAATTCAAACCTGAAACCACTTTTTTCAATTAAATCTTTATGTTTTTCAAGAATACCCCTGTTTTCATTTCCTGTGTTCACTGTAATCGGAATTAAAAGCGGCTGCATCTCAATTTTATTTTTGTTAATCATTTTTAGAGCCTTTTCGTACAGTATCCTTTCATGTACAACATGCTGGTCTATTATGTACAAAGAGTTGTCCTTTTCCGCAATAATAAATGATGAATTAAATTGCCCTAATACCCTGAAGCCGTGGGAAGGCTTTTCAAAGGAAAAATGTTGTTGAGTTGAATAATTTTGTTCTGTTGTCAAACCATCTTCCTGTTTTGTATTGCCAGAATATGTTGTTTGAGGCTCATTTAAGTGTAAAGCCTCTGTCTGCGAAGGTGAATACTGCTCTTTAGTGAAGAATTGGATTGATTTGTCTGTTATAGTCAGGTGTGAAGGCTGGTTTCTGTTTTCAAGGGCTTTTATGCAAGCTTCTTTTACCGTTGAGTATACCTCGTTCCGGTTTCTAAACCTTACTTCTAATTTTGAAGGGTGAACATTTACATCTACCAACTCAGGCGAGATTTCTATTTTAATAACTCCTTGAGGGTATCCTTCAAAAAAAGATGTAACCGATTTAAATGCATTGTAAACACTCTGGCTTATTGTTTTATCCCTTACAAACCTTCCGTTTAAAAGAAAGTATTGTTTTATAGATGATTTGAGAGCCTTTTCAGGGGGAAGGACAAATGCTTCCGCCTTCAAATGTGGATAGGAAATAGAGTGGTGCAAAAAATCGCTGCCTAAAATCTTTTTTATCCTTTTTTCAAGGCTTTCAAAAGAGGAAAATGAAATTAAACTTTTGCCTTCATTGTAAAGGGAAAAAGATATATGAGGGTTTGCCAGAGCGTATGAGTTTACAAGCCTTATAATCCTTGAAAGTTCGGTTTCGTCGGATTTTAAAAATTTTTTTCTTGCGGGGGTGTTGAAAAAAAGGTTAGCAACTATTATCTCCGTTCCGACGGGCAGTTGGGCTTTTTCAACCCTTTTTATAACTCCTCCTTCAATTTGCACAATTGTCCCTTCGTTTTCCCCTTTTTTTACCGTTTTTAATGTAACTCTGGATACACTTGCGATTGAAGGAAGGGCTTCCCCTCTGAAGCCGAGTGTTGCAATTTTTTCAATATCTTCAACATCGTTTATTTTGCTTGTAGCATGCCTTTCAAACGCAAGCAATGCGTCGTCATAACCCATTCCCATTCCGTTGTCAATTACCTTAATCTCTCTTTTCCCGCTTTTTTTCAGGAAAACCTTTATGTTGTCCGCCTTTGCGTCAATGGAGTTTTCAATTAACTCTTTAACGACAGACTCAGGCCTTTCAACAACCTCGCCTGCCGCAATTTTATTGACAACCCTGTCAGGTAGAATTTTAATTTCAGCCATAATTACCTCAAACCAATTATAACTTGTTTTAGGCTTTCAGTCTGGTAAAATTTTTCTATGAAGTTGAAAGAGAGACTAAACAAGGTTATAGAAATACTTTCAGATAAATCTAAAAAAGTTTGCATATTAACCCACACCAACCCTGACCCTGACGCTATCGCAAGCGCGTATGCATTGTGGTTTTTCTTAAAAAAGACAGCGGGAGTAAACGCTGCAATTTACTATGACGGGATTATCGGAAGGATAAACAATAGAATAATGGTGGAACTGCTAAATATCCCCATAAAAAAAGCAAGAAACGATTTTCTAAAAAAGTTTGATTATTTCTGCCTTGTTGACACCCAGCCGGGGAAAAGGAACAATTGCCTTCCTAAAGGCAAAAAGGTTTTAATGGTTATTGACCATCATTTTGAGGATAACGGCAAAAATGAGGGTGAGTTTGTGGATGTAAGGGAGAATGTGGGAAGCACGGCGGCAATGGTATGCCAGTACCTTGACAGTTTTAAAATAGAGATTACAGACACCCTTGCCACAGCCCTTTTTTACGGCATTAAAACCGACACTGACGGGTTGTTAAGGGATTTTTCTTCAATAGACGAAAGGTATTACAAAAAACTCTTTTTAAAGGTTGATTATAAAAAACTCCACATGATTGAATATCCGGAATTGCCGAAAGAGTATTTCTTTGATTTTGCGGATGCAATAAATTCCGCAAGGGTATTTAACGATATCCTGATAACCGATTTAGGCAAGGCTTTTGTACCTGATATGACAGGTGAAATGGCCGATTATTTTTTAAGGATGGAAGGCATATCCCTTGTGCTTGTTTTCGGTGAGTTTAACAATATGCTGTATTTTTCTTTAAGGACGACAAAGAGGGGCAAAAGGTTAGGCAGGGTTTCTTATGAGTTAACTGAAGGGATTGGAAGCGGCGGCGGACACAACAAAAGCGGAGGCGGGGTAATTACAAACCCTCTATTAAACAAAAAGATATTCTTAGACAGGTTTTTTAAAAAATTCGGCATAACGGCGGATAAACTAACTCTTTTATATCCGGGTATTATTTAACTAATTTGTTGAAAAAAAAGAGTTTGTTAACATTATTTGATTCTGTGGAACTGTTGCTTTGTTGACTTTTTGTTATTTTCAAATTAAACTATGTTTTGCGTGTGCCCGTAGCTCAACTGGATAGAGCATCTGGCTACGAACCAGAAGGTTGGGGGTTCAAGTCCCTCCGGGCACACCATTGTTCTGTTCTTTAAAGTATTAACCATATCAGTCAGGTTCCGTTAAGGATTAAAAGGGAATCCCGTGAAAATCGGGAACGGGCCCGCCGCTGTGACCGGGAACTGAAAGCCATTATGCCACTGCCCCGATACAAATCGGGATGGGAAGGCGGCTGGAGGGATGATCCGGGAGTCAGAAGACCTGCCTGGCTGCAAATGCTAACGGAGGCTTAGCGATGATAGTAAATCATCCAGCCTAAAATTTAATTCCCTATAAAAAACAAAAGGAGGAGTGTATGAAAAAGGGTTTTTTGTTTTTTGCGTTTTTTGTATTCACTTTGTCGCTTTTTGCAGGCGGAAACTACTATGAGGTTAAAGAAAGTGTGGTGGTAACCGCTACAAAAGAGAAAACCAAAAAGAAAGATATTGCAAAGAATGTTAAAGTTGTTACAAAGAAAGAGATTGAAGAGATGGGGGCGGTTTCTGCGGTTGATGTTTTGAAGAATATACCCGGTGTAATCATTGCTTCAAACGGGGGTTACGGCCAGCCTGTTTCAATCTATTTAAGGGGTGCTTCTTCAAACCACACCGTTGTCATGGTTGACGGAATTGAAATTAACGACCCCATGAACCCGGGGAGGAGTGCAGACCTTTCAACAATAATGGCTTCAAACATTGAAAGGATTGAGGTTGTTTACGGAAGTGAAAGCGCCGTTTACGGCTCTGACGCAATGGCAGGGGTTATCAACATAATTACAGTTTCAGATAAAAAAGAGTTAAACGGTTTTTTTGAAGGCGGCTCAAAATCGACAACTTCTGCTGGAATTAACTTTCAGAACCGTCAGGGCAGGTTGTTTTACTGGATGAAAGGCTCTTTCTTTGATACAGACGGAATTTCCGCCGCTGACGAAAAGATGATGAATACTGAAAAAGACGGCTACACAAACGCAACCTTCAATGGCGGGTTAAGGTTTAAATCAGGAAATAACGAGTTAACCGCATCTTTAATGTACATTGATACGGATTTTGATTTAGACAGTTTCGGCGGATTGTTCGGAGACAATCCGTCATACACCGGAGACAGAACAGATTATTACGGAAAACTTGAATGGAAGTACTATAACCCCTTCGGTTTTGACGGTTACACAAAGTTAGGCTACTACTATACAAGTATTGAAAGAAATTATACAAATCCCGATATAAACTACCCTCCGATAATTGAGTCAAATTACAAAGGGGAATTTAACAAATTCAACTGGCATACTTTTTTGAAACTGTCGGACAGAAATTCGCTTTCCTTCGGGCTTGAAACTACAGAGGAAAAAGGACATTCTTTCTATCATTCAGAGGCAAGTTGGGGAGTGTACGACAGTATTTTTCCCGAAAAATCTGTTGATACAAACAGCGCATATTTTAATTTAATATCAAATTTTAAGTACTTTACCGTAAATTTAGGTGCAAGGTATGATGACCATGACGAATTTGGAAGCAAGGGGACTTTTAATTTAGGCTTTGTAGTGCCTATCACTGATACTTTAACCTTTAAACTGAACGGAGGAACAGGATTTAAGGCACCTTCACTGTTTCAACTTTACTCTGATTTTTACGGCAATAAAGACTTAAATGCGGAAACCTCTGACAATTATGAAGGCTTTTTTGAGAAAAAACTTCTTAACGGCAAAATGCTGTTTACCATAGGATACTTTTACAATAAATACAAAAACCTGATTTACTTTGATATGAATACATACAGGTATGCAAACGGGGAAGAGGCTGAAACAAAGGGAATGGAAACTACCTTCAGGTATGCCGGGAAAAACCTTTCCTGGTATTTCGGTTTTACTAACATATCTTATTCATCAGATAAACCTTCTTACTTTTACAACAGGCCTGAAGCGACAATCAATTTCGGAATAACATACAATTACAAACAATGGAATTTAAGCCTTACCTCACTCTATTACAACGACAGGACATCTTATAATTTTTGGAGCGCCAGCGAGGTTAAATTAGACAGTTTTATTGTATTTGACGCAAAGATAGGCTATAAGGTAAACAAGAAAACTGAAATTTATTTGAAAGGGCACAATATTTTTAACGAAGATTACGAGTATGTTTACGGATATGGAACATTAGGGGATGTATTTTACATTGGAGTGAGATATACTGCATTCTAACTAAAAAAGGGGGGATATTATCCCCCCTGATTTTTTATATCTCTTTTAAATATCTCAGCCTATATAAAAATACGGTAAACAGCAAACCTAAAACAAGCCTTACCTTCCACAGATAATAAAAAACCTGCCTTACACCTTGCCAGAAAGGGTTTGAAAAGAAATCTTCCCACATTTTATCTGTTATTACAATGTGTGTTGAGTGCATTACAATTGCCAGAATTGTCGGCACTAAAAACAATAGTGCGATAGGAACCCCTATCATTATCAATTTTGAGTTGTTTTTAGCCCTGTATTGAAGCAAAAAGGTGTAGATAGAAAATAACACTCCCATATACATAATGTAGTAGGCAAAAGACCAGATATCTGAAACCTTGAATTTTTCGTAACTGATGGTTATTGTAAAGCCTGCTAACTTGTAAAACCCTATAATTGCGTATATTGAAAATAGGGACAATGCAACCGTTATTATTGAAATGACAGAGAGGGCAAGTATGTTGGCGATTACAATTTCTTTGTCCGAAACAGGAAGCCTTAATACAAAGCCGTCCTTTGCCATTGATTCCCTTTTTATCATTCCAATATAAATAAATATCAATAAACCGAAATTTGTTAATCCTAAATCAACTCTTCCCGTTGCAGGCGAATTCGGGTCAGCCAATGCCTTTATTACCAATACCCAGAGAAGAAGTATTACTAAAATCCCCGTAATTATAAGGGGAACCCTTTTATGTTTTATTAAATACAATCTCATTACTGCTAACATATTTCCCTCCCTTTATGCAAATATTTCAAAAATATCTTCAATTGACGGGTTAACAATAAGGTGTTTAATTCCCAATTGCTTTAATTCCTCGCTTGTGGCTTCAGGTTTTTCGCTTAAAAGGGCTTTTTCCCCTAAAAACCTTCCTATCTCGCCTTCAAGTTTTGTGTCAGGCATTTTTTCAAGGGTAAATTTTTTGTATTTACCATGTAAATTATCCATTGAATCTTTTAAAACAATTTTTCCGTTTTTCATGATTATTGCCGTATCAAACAGGTTTTCAATTTCGTTGATAAGGTGGGTAGCAATAATTAGTGTTGTTTGTTTTTCCGCAATAATGTCTATCAATGTTTTGTAAAAGTACTTTCTAACTACAGGGTCGGTGACCCCTAAAGGCTCATCAAGAATTATCAAATCAGGGGAAGGGCAAAGTGTTAAAATCTGGATAGCCTGCATCTTTTGCCCGTTTGAAAGGTTTTTAAAAGGCTTGTCCCAGTCAAACTCTGTAAACTCCTTCATTTTCTTTAAAAGGTTTTCGTCCCAATTGGGG
>WFPG01000223.1 GCA_015487755.1 Acidobacteriota bacterium | reverse complement strand
TATTGTAGCCTGCCAGAATAACTTTCATAGTTAAATTATATCCCTTTCATATTTTTCTTTCAATAAATTAGCCTATTCAGCCATTGCCCCGCCGATTATAGCACCAATCAAAAGTGGCCCAATTCCGGTTAAAGCAAGAACAAACCCGCCCATACCTGCAATCAAACCGAAACCGGGAATACCGCTTAAAACCGTTCCGAAAAAGAAAAGGAAAACGCCTATTAAAATTGCGGGAAGAAAAACCGCTAAAATCGCCGAGCCTACCGTTCCCGCCTTCTTACCGCCTACAAAACCTGCAATCAAAGGCCCGAAAAAGGGAAGCCAGAACAAAAGTATTGATATTAAAATCATCCATAACATTCCCCTTAAAGCCGAAGGCTCTCTCTTCATCTCATCACCCCGCTAAGTTATTTATTTTATTTTAAGTTAAGAAAAGCCTTTAATCAACAGAAAAAAGGTATTGGGTGAGTTGGGTGCTGGGTTTTAGGTTTTATGTGTCAACCTATATCAGGACGGGACACTAATTTACCCTTCACCGTTCACTGTTTCACCGTTCACTGTTTACCCAGAACCTATTTACCTAAAACCCAAAACCCTAAAACTTTACCTCATGCCTTCTAAAAATGCTTTAAGTTTTCTGCTTCTTGAAGGGTGCCTGAGTTTTCTCAAAGCTTTTGATTCTATCTGCCTGATTCTCTCTCTTGTTACCGCAAACAATTGCCCCACTTCTTCCAATGTATGCTCTCCGTCTTCTGTTAGCCCGAACCTCATTTCAAGAACTTTGGCTTCCCTTTCAGGCAATGTTTGCAAAACTTCAAGAACCGACTGCTTTAGGTCAAGCTCAATAACATTATCTATTGGGGATACATTTTTAACATCTTCTATAAAATCTCCGAGATGTGAATCTTCTTCTTCCCCGATAGGTGTTTCAAGGGAAATCGGGTCTTGTGCAATTTTCATTATTTTTCTTATTTTGTCAACGGACATTTCCATTTTAATGGCAATCTCTTCCGGAGTAGGCTCCCTTCCGAGTTCCTGAACAAGTTGCCTTGACACTCTGATAACTTTATTAATGGTTTCAATCATGTGAACCGGGATTCTAATTGTTCTTGCCTGGTCTGCAATAGCCCTTGTAATAGCCTGCCTAATCCACCATGTTGCATAAGTTGAAAATTTATAACCCCTTCTGTATTCAAACTTCTCCACAGCCTTCATCAGGCCTATATTTCCTTCCTGAATTAAATCAAGGAATTGCAAACCTTTATTGGTATATTTTTTTGCTATTGACACAACCAGCCTTAAATTAGCCTCAATAAGAGCATTTTTAGCCTTTTCCGTCCTGTTTTCTCCCTCTTTTAGAAGTTTGTAATTTTTATCAAAGGTTTCCATTGTCGTGCCGAGTTCATTCAACTTTTTGTTCAATTTGCCTTCAAGTTCTACAAGTTCTTTTGTAAGTTTAGGCCTCAACTTTTCATATGCGGGTTTTTCAAGTTTAGTTTTTATATCTTTTATTCTTCTGTTTAATGTATGCAATTCTTTATGGGTTTCATTTACAAGCTCTATAAGTTTGTGCATATGGTGAAAATTCAACTTCAATTTTCTAATCTCTCTTGAAACCCTGACTTTCTGTCTGTTAATTTTGGAAAATATTTCTTTTCTTTCATTTTCTTCAACAGTTTCATTGTATTTTTTAATCAAACTCTGAAGTTTTCCTTCTTCAGCCCTTATATTTCTGAAAATTTGCAAAGCAAAATCAAGCGCTTCGTTGTTTTCTCCGAAAGCCTCGTCGTCAAGCCCGATTACCTCTTTTAAATGAAAAGGCTTCTCCTCAATCAATTCCCCTAATTTTAGAAGGTAAGGAACAACAACCCTCATTCTTGACAATGCTTTTAAAGTGGTTTTCATTCCAGCTTCTATCTCTTTTGCGTAGTAAATCTCTTCTTCCCTGGTTAAAAGGGGAACATTTCCCATTTCTTTAAGGTAAAGCCTTACAGGGTCATTAACCTTATCAACCTCACCGGGAGCAAAAGTAATATTTTCAATATTCTCTTCCTCTTCGCCCTTTTCCTCTACCTCATCCAAAGCCCCGGTTCCGTAATAATCCCCGTCTTCCTTTTCAAAATCAACTAAATCAACGCCGCCGGCTTTCATATCGCCTATTAGTTTATCAATATCTTCAACGGTTGCATCAGGGTCCAACATACTATTTAACTCGTCAAAAGAGATGGAACCCTTACTAATGGCGTACTCTTTAATGTGTGAATACTTGCTGTTTTTTGCCAATTTACCCCCCTTAAAGTTCAAAATTCAAAAGGTATTTATACCATAAAATTCCCAATGCACAAATAAGAATATATAAAGCAAAATGGAATTTGCAATTTTTTTTTAAATAATATGGGTTAATTTGCTAAAATTTCTATGGATATACTTTTATTTCGGGGTGTTATGGAAATTTTAAACATTGAAGCAATAAGAATTCCCACAATTACCGATATTGTAGACATTCTTATTTTGGCGTATATTATCTATAAACTTCTGCTTTTAATAAAAGGCACAAGAGCAATGCAAATGATAGCCGGCATTGCCCTTCTATTCTTTGCAAGCTTTTTATCAGGTGTTTTTCATTTGAACACATTAAAAACGGTAATAGATTCTACAATTAGTTTCTTGCCTATAGCGGTAATAGTATTGTTTCAATATGAAATTAGAAAAATCCTTGCAAGAATGGGCACATATTCTTTTATTAAAAATCATGAAAGTATAGAGGAACATATAATAGAACAAATTTTAAAAGCCGCAAATATGCTTTCAAAAGAAAGAAAGGGCGGTTTAATTGTTA
>WFPG01000222.1 GCA_015487755.1 Acidobacteriota bacterium | reverse complement strand
GTAATAAAAGAAGCGGTGCCTAAAAAGGTTGTTGATGTTAATGTAAAGGCCTTTCAAAAGGGAAGGGATTTAATGGGAAAGTAATTGAAAAAACTTTCATTTAATTGTAAATTTAAAGGCAGCCCTTTAAGGCTGTCTTTTTTTATGGAGTGAGGTATGAAACTGACAAAGGCGGAGATTATTTTACTTTTAATGACCGCAATTTGGGGCTTAACCTTCCCTTTAATCAAGGGGGCTGTCGCTTATGTTCCCCCCTTTGCATTCCTGTCAATGAGGTTTTTGCTTGCAATTCTTGTGCTTTCGTTTTTTATAAAGCCTGAGTTTAACATTAAAAACATAAAGTGGGGATTGATTATAGGGTTTTTCCTATTTTCTGGAATGGCATGCCAGACTATAGGGTTGATGTACACAAAAGCCTCGCGCTCAGGGTTTATTACCGGGTTTTTGGTGTTTTTAGTTCCCTTGTTTGATTACCTAATCTTCAAGAAAAAACCTTCCCTTTTCGCAATTTTAGGGGTGTTTTTTGCGTTAATAGGCCTTTACCTTTTATCAAGCCCCGAAGGCGGGGGGTTTAACATAGGGGATTTTCTAACGCTTTTAAGCGCAGCCTTTTTTGCGTTTCAGGTAATCTTTATTGAGCATTCAACAATAAGGTACAACGGGGATACTGTGGTTTACTTTCAGATTGTTTCAACCTTTGTTTTCAGTTTAATAGCATCTATTTCACTTGAAAAGTGGAATTTCAGGTTTGACATTCCCCTGCTTGTTGCAATTGTTGTTACAGGGGTTTTTGCGACAGCCCTTGCACTTTTAATGCAGGGAAAGTATCAAAAAGAGACAACAACGGTAAGGGCGGGAATTATATACTCAATGGAACCTGTGTTTGCATTGTTCTTCTCATTTCTGATTTTAAGCGAAAAACTCCCGGAAAAGGGAATTATAGGCGGTTTTTTAGTGTTTCTTGGGATGCTTATCTCAAATTTCAAGAGAAAAGAAATCAGTCAGGGATAAGGGGGCCTCTCATTCTATATCCAAACACTATTGCCCTTCCCGGCATAGGTATTCCCGGATATGTCTGATAGTCCTCATCAAAGGCGTTTGAAATTTTTAAATAAAACCCTGTTCCCCAGAATGTTATGTTTAATACAGAAGCCTTGTTTAACTGGTTTATGTCAAGGTAAGAGTAATCAAATGCAATGTCTTTTCCGTTGTAAATAAAAGTAAATTTATTTTTAGGGTAATAGTAAGAGTACTTTGTTTCGTAATCTATTCTCTCCCTATGAAGGTGCTGGTAACCGAAAGTGAATTTTTTGAATGTGTATAAAAGTTCAAAGCCGTAAACATCTTTATTGCCGATGTTTTCAGCCTGCCATTTGTCCCCGTTTCTAACCCAGTCGATTATGTTTTTTTCGTCTCTGTAAAAGAATGTCGCTTTTAACCTTTTATACTCAACAATAAACTGATAGTTTTTGCTCTTTTCTTCCCTTAAATTCTCATTGCCTATGTTTACGGGGGAATTGTAATAAAGTTCGGTAAAGTCAGGGACACGCACACTTTCGGAAAAATCAAATGACAGATTAAAATTGCCTACCCCTTTTAAAACAGAGAAAAAAGGCAAAAGGTATTTCCCCCTGTTTGTTGCAGAGTAGTAGTTTGCACCGCCCCTTAAATTTAAGCCGAAAAGGTTGAAAACTTTGGCATACCTGAAAACAAAGGTTGTAAGGGTTCTGTCTCCCATTACCTTGCTGTCCATTGAGTTAAATTCAAGGTTAAGGTTGAAAAAACCGAATTTGTTTTCAAAGGAATGGATAATCCCCGATTTGTATGTTTCGGTTATGTTTCTAAAAAAGTCCGGGTTGTTTTTATCAAGGGTGAATATGTCGTAATGCCTTGTTGTGTAAAACTTTGTCTTTCCGTAACTTGCTATTAAAAAAGATGTCTGGGTTTTTTCATAAGACGGGTATGGGGCATAGAAGTCTTTTGCGTCAAAGTGCTTTGAGTTAAATGCAGTGAAAAACTTTATCCCCTTGTAATCAAACTGGTAGGTTACATTGGTTTTATTGTACTTTGAGTTTTCAACATAACCTGAACTTCCCTCAAACATGTAGGATAAGCCGTTTTCCCTTGCGTATATGTGGTAATAATCGTCACTGCCGTAGGCAAGGTGGTTAAATTCTTTTTTATTATCCTGAGGCTCAAAATCGATTACTCCCGCAAAGGAATAGGGCGTAATATTTCCGTTTGAAGAAGGCTGAACAATTACATACCCAATGTCTTCAGGTGCGAGGGGTATGTCTAAATTGTGGTGGTATGTTTGAAGGTTGTTTATAGGGACTCCTAAAATGCTTACCTCAACCTGATTACCCCTTGAACCTCTGTAAGAAATATCTCCCTGTATCCCGTTTTCTCCCCTTATTGAGAGAAAAACAGAGGGGAATAGAGATAAAATCTCGTCGTTTGCGTTTATTGAAATAGCCTCTATAAGGGATTTGTCTATGTATTCAACAGCCTTTTCATTGCCTTTATCTGCGGTTATTTCAATTGATTCGTTTACCTGCAATTTTTCTGCGGCAAACAACGAAAAAGAAAAAAGAAAAAAAATTATAGTTAATTTAAGCCTCATTTTCCTCTCCCTCGTTTAAAACAGTTTCTCCGTTTGCGGGAAGAATAATTGTAAACTTTGTTCCTTCCCCCACCT
>WFPG01000221.1 GCA_015487755.1 Acidobacteriota bacterium | reverse complement strand
GATATAAACCACCTTAAATCTCTTTTCATTTTTAATCCTTATTTTTTATTCGCCTTTTCCCAGTCTGCAAGAAACCTTTCAATGCCTATGTCTGTTAAAGGGTGTTTAATCAATTGATAAACAACCTTAGGCGGTATTGTGGCAATATCTGCCCCTGCAAGGGCTGCGTCCCTTACATGAAGGGGGTTTCTAATTGAAGCGACTATTATCTCTGTCTGCAAACAGTAATTGTCAAAAATCTGCCTTATTTCAGGGATTATTGATATTCCGTCGTGAACAATATCGTCAAGCCTTCCCACAAAGGGGGAAACATAGGTTGCCCCTGATTTTGCGGCCAACAATGCCTGCATAGGGGTAAAGATCAAAGTTACATTTGTCTTAATATTGTTTTCGGCGCACCATTTAACTGCCTTTAACCCTTCCGCAGTCATGGGGATTTTAATAACAATGTTTTCATGCCACTTTGCAATCTCTTCCGCTTCCTTTATCATTCCCTCGTAATCAAGGGATATTACCTCTGCGGAAACAGGGCCGTTTACTATTTCGCATATCTCTAAAACAACCTCTTTAAAATCCCTTCCCTCTTTTGCAACAAGTGACGGGTTTGTGGTTACTCCGTCGCATAGCCCTATATCGTTTATCTTTCTAATCTCCTCAACATTTGCCGTATCAATAAAGAATTTCATTCTTACCTCCGAAAAATTTATATTTAATCTAAATCGTTTCTTGCAATCTTTGCTGCTCCGGTTACTATATCGTTTCCGTTTAAGGCAAGAAGCCTTACACCCTGAGTGTTTCTTCCTATCCTGCTAATGCCTGAAACCTTAACCCTTATAGCCTTTCCTTCAATTGTCATTATAACTATTTCGTCATTATCGTCTACAGTTAACACTTTAACAACTTTGCCTGTTTTGTCTGTTACCTTCATGTTGATTATTCCGCTTCCGCCTCTGGACTGCAACCTGTAGTCTTTTATTGAAGTCCTTTTGCCGTAGCCGAATTCGGATATGGTTAAAACATCGTTGTCGTCTGAAACAATGTCCATTGAAACTACCTTGTCTCCGCTTCTAAGGCTTATCCCCTTAACCCCGCTTGCAGCCCTTCCCATTGAACGGACATCTTTTTCATGGAATTTTATTGATTTTCCGTTTGTGGTTGCTATGAAAACATAATCGTCGCCCCCTGAAACCTTGGCTGAAATAAGGGTATCCCCTTCTCTTAATGTGATTGCAATTATCCCTGTTTTTCTCGGGTTTGAGAACGCGGATACAGGAGTTTTCTTAACAAGCCCGTTTTCCGTCGCAAATACTATAAATTTGTCTTCAACCTTAAGTTCTTTTAAAGACACATATGCCGCAACCTTTTCGTCAGATTCAAGGTGAAGAAGGTTTGCTATTGACCTTCCCCTTGCCCCTGTCCCGTATTCGGGGATATCGTAAACCTTAAGCCAATAACATTTTCCTTTTGTAGTGAATATGAGAAGAGTCTGGTGGGTGGACGCTATAAAAACATGTTCAATAAAGTCCTCTTCTTTTGTTGAAGTGCCCCTTATTCCCTTGCCGCCTCTTCTCTGCTTTCTGTAAGAGGTTATGGGGGTTCTCTTAATATACCCTTCTCCGCTTACAGTTATTACAACATCTTCTTCCTGAATAAAGTCTTCAATTGAAAATTCCTGCTCGTCAGGTATAATCTGAGTCCTTCTTTCGTCTCCGTACTCTTCTTTAATTTCAAGCAATTCTTCTTTTATAATTGTGTACACCCTCTTTTCACTGCTTAAAATATCTTCAAGGTCTGCAATCAATTTCAATATATTTCTGTACTCTTCAAGTATCTTTTCCCTTTCAAGCCCCGTTAGCCTTTGAAGTTTCATATCCAATATTGCCTGAGCCTGTTTGTCTGAAAAATTAAACCTTTTTATAAGGTTTTCCTTTGCAAGTGCGGGGTTTTTGGACTTTTTGATTATTGAGATAACCTCGTCAATGTTTTCAATGGCTATCTTTAAGCCTTCTAAAATATGAGCCCTCTCCCTTGCCTTCCTTAATTCATACTTTGTCCTGTTTATAACAACTTCTTTTCTGAAAGAAACAAACTCTTCAAGCAAGCCTTTCAGGTTTAAAACCTTAGGCTGAAGGTTAACAAGGGAAAGAAAAATTATTGAGAAAGAGGTCTGCAATTGGGTATGCTTGTAAAGATGGTTTAGTACAACCTGAGGGATAACCCCCTTTTTCAACTCAATAACAACCCTTATTCCGTCCCTGTCGGATTCATCCCTTATATCTGCAATGCCTTCTATCTGTTTGTTTCTAACAAGGTCTGCTATCTTTGTAATAAGGTTTGCCTTGTTTACCTGATACGGTATCTCTGTTATAACTATCCTATCTCTGTCCCCTTTTACCTTTTCTATGTTTACCTTCCCCCTTATTACAACCCTTCCCCTTCCTTCGTGGTAAGCCTTTTTTATTCCAGAAATACCGTAAATTATCCCCCCTGTCGGGAAATCGGGGCCTTTTACATACTTCATTAATTCATCTATTGAAATATCAGGGTTTTCAATTAAAGCAATTATCCCGTCTATTACCTCGTTTAAATTGTGAGGGGGTATGCTTGTTGCCATTCCGACGGCAATTCCCGAACTTCCGTTTACAAGAAGGTTGGGTATCCTTGCAGGAAGGACAACAGGCTCGTTTAATGAGCCGTCGTAGTTAGGCTGAAAAGGCACTGTTTCCTTTTCTATGTCTTTAAGCATTTCATGGGCAATCTTGGCCATTCTAATCTCGGTATAACGCATTGCAGCAGCAGAGTCTCCGTCAACAGAGCCGAAGTTGCCCTGCCCGTCAACAAGGGGGTACCTTAATGAAAAGTCCTGAGCCATTCTAACAATTGCGTCATAAACGGCAGAGTCGCCGTGAGGGTGGTATTTACCTATAACATCACCGACAATCCTTGCAGACTTTTTGTAAGGCTTGTTGTAATCGTTTTTCATATCGTACATTGAGTAGAGTATCCTTCTGTGGACAGGCTTTAACCCGTCCCTTACATCGGGGATAGCCCTACCCACAATTACACTCATTGCATAATCAAGGTAGGATTTTTTAACCTCTTCTTCTATCTCTATTTTTCTAATATCTTCCGGCATAGTTTACCTCTTATATATCAAGATTTTCTACATCTAATGAATACTCTTCAATAAACTTTCTTCTCGGTTCAACCTGGTCTCCCATAAGCCTTGAGAAAACTTCGTCAGCCTCAACCGCATCGTCTATTGTTACCTTCAAAAGTGTCCTTGTATCAGGATTAAGGGTTGTTTCCCACAACTGCTCAGGGTTCATTTCACCTAAACCTTTGTACCTCTGTATTGTTATTCCCTTTTTAGATAGGGAATCAACGGTATCTATAAAATCAAACAGGTTGTTAACCTTATCAACTTCCTCGTTATCCCTTATAACGGTTATCTCTTTATTGAAGTAGGAACTTAAATGCCTGTAAAGGTTTAGCAAAACAATGTATTCAGGGAGAGAGACAAGTTTCTGGTCTACAACATTTCCTGAAAAAGCCACATTGTCTATTGAAACCACAAGGTAATAAGACTCGCTTTCTTCGTTAAAGCCTACCTCGCTAACATTGAACAGGTTATCCTCAAGCATTTGCTTTAAATTGTGGATATTTGCGGAATCTTTGAAGTAATCTCCGTTTTGCACCTCGTTTTCAAGCAAAAAGAGTATAAGGTTTTCCCTGTAGCCCCTCTTAAAGAGTTTTTGTAAAAAATACCTCATCTTTTTGGCATTCTTTATTATGTCAATCCACTTGGATTTTCTTACCCTTTCTTCCCCTTCAATCTTTATTGAATATTTGTCAAAGAAGTTTGAAACCAGAAACTCGTTTAACTGGTCTTCATCTTTTAAATAGGTTTCCTTTTTCCCTATCTTAACCTTGTAAAGGGGGGGTTGTGCAATGTAAAGGTAGCCTTTTTCAACAACCTCTTTCATCTGCCTGAAAAAGAAGGTTAAAAGCAAAGTCCTTATGTGTGCACCGTCAACATCTGCGTCTGTCATAATAATAATCTTGTGGTACCTGATTTTGTTTATGTCAAATTCTTCCTTTCCTATTCCAGTTCCCAGAGCGGATATTATAAGTTTTATCTCTTCAGAAGATAGTATTTTGTCAAACCTTGCCTTCTCAACATTGAGTATTTTTCCCTTTAAGGGAAGTATTGCCTGTGTCTTTCTATCCCTTCCCTGCTTTGCAGAGCCTCCTGCAGAGTCCCCCTCTACAAGGAATAATTCAGCCCTTGCGGGGTCTTTTTCCTGGCAATCTGCTAATTTTCCCGGAAGGTTTGAAGAATCAAGCGCCCCTTTTCTCCTTGTCAATTCCCTTGCTTTTCTTGCCGCTTCCCTTGCCCTTGCGGCGTCAATTGCCTTCTGGATTATAGACTTTGCAATCGAAGGGTTTTTGTCAAAGTAATCCATTAGGTATTCGTAAACAACTGAATCTACTATACTTTTAACTTCAGAGGATATTAGTTTGTCCTTTGTCTGGGAAGAGAATTTAGGGTCAGGGTGTTTTACCGAGATAACCGCCGTCAAGCCTTCCCTGACATCGTCTCCGCTTAACCTTATATTTTTTGCTTTGGGAAAGTTGTTCTGGTTAAGGTACTTGTTTATTGACCTTGTTAAGGCAGTTCTGAACCCTTCAAGGTGGGTTCCGCCGTCTTTGTTTTTTATATTGTTGGTAAAACAGTATATATTTTCGGAATAACCGTCATTCCACTGCATTGCAATCTCAACAACTGTTTTTTCCTTTGCAACTTCAAAGTAAATAACCTTTTTGTTTATAACATTCTTTGTCCTGTTTAAGTGCTCTACAAAGGATTTAATTCCGCCTGAATAGTGGAAATCCTTTTTCTGTCCCGTCCTTTCGTCTTTTAATTCAATTAAAAGCCCTTTGTTTAAAAAGGAAAGTTCCCTTAAACGCTGCGCAAGGATGTCAAATGAAAATTCAATATTGGTAAAAACCTCAGGGTCCGGTCTGAATGTAATCTTTGTTCCCGTGCCCTTTGATTTACCTACAACTTCAAGAGGCGTTATGGGCTTACCCCTTGAATATTCCTGCCTGTAAAGTTTTCCGTCCCTTTTTATCTCAAGTTTTAAAAATTCGGATAAAGCGTTAACAACCGAGACACCTACACCGTGCAAACCGCCTGAAACCTTATAAGAGGATGCGTCAAACTTACCCCCTGCGTGAAGGACTGTCATAATAATCTCCGCAGCAGGCTTTTTCTCTTCAGGGTGTATATCTACAGGTATTCCCCTTCCGTTGTCTTCAACAGTTACGCTATTGTCTATGTGTACTATTACCTTTATTTTGTCGCAGTACCCAGCAAGGGCTTCGTCAACAGAGTTGTCAACAACCTCAAAAACCATATGGTGAAGCCCTGTTCCGTCGTCCGTGTCCCCTATATACATTCCGGGCCTTTTTCTAACACCTTCAAGCCCTTTTAAAACCTTAATGCTGGACGCATCGTAATTGCCGTTGTCAATGTTTTGCATATTCTCTTTTTCCATACTTACCCCTATAAACTTATGAGATTATAATCAAAATCAGAATACTTTGCTTTATCGGTAGTGGTTAAAATTATTTGAAAACTTTCAAGTACATTGTTTAAACAATACTTTAAATTGCTTAAATCAAACTCGGAATCAAAGTCGTCAAGTAAAAGAACAGGTTTTTGCCCCGTTTTTTCCCCGAAAACCTTTCCCACCGCAGTTAAAACATCAAAGAATATGTTTTTCTGTTGCCCTGAAGAATAAAAAAATCTCATATCTTTGTTGTTTTTTAAAATAAAAAACCTATCTCTATGGCAGCCTGCAAGTACTCTTTTTTCTTTTAATTCCCTTTCAAAAACAGATTTATTCTCTTCTTTTAGAGAATTTTCCCTATATAAAACAAAATTATTTTCTTTCAATATGTTGTTAATTTTTTTTACAAAAACCTTTCTTTTTTCCCTTATAATATTACTACGCTCCATTAGTATTATATTCCACGGTTCAATGCTATCATTTTTCGCCTGTAAAGTCAATAAACTGCGCTTTTCCTTCAAAGCCCTGGAGTACTCGTTGTAGGCTTTTAAGTAGGCTTTATCGTATAAACTTAAAATTATGTTAAAAAATTTATACAAAGTAATAGTATCGCTCCTTATAAAGTTTAAAAGCCTTCCGTTGAATATAAAAAGGGGAAACATTAAGGAAACCCTTAATATCCTTTCCCTTTTTCCGTTTAATAGAAACTCTTTTTTTCTCTCTCTTTTAGAGTAAAATACATCAATGTAATTGCCGTTAATTCCCGTTTTTACTTTAAAAAAATCCTCTCCGTTTTTTACAAGGTTTGAAAGTTTCCCTGTTAGAAAAGACTTCCCCCTTACTGAAAGAAAAATACCTTCTAAAACAGTGGTTTTGCCTGCTCCGTTTTTGCCCTCTATTAAGGTGAATTGCTTTTCAAATAAGAATTCTTTTTTTTCAAAACACCTTAAATTAAGACAGGAAAAACTTTCAATCATCAATTAATAATCATCGGGTTTATAAGAAAGGTATAATCCACCCCGTTTTTGTGAAATTGAAAAAAGGTAAAACTTTCGGAATTTCTATCCATTAAAGCCTTAACCTCTTCAACTTCAACAACACCGAAGAACTGATTTAAGTGGTTTATATTGTAACCTGTTTTAAAAGGCTCTCCCTGATAATCAACCTCTTTTTTAACTATAGCAACGCTTCCTTCAACATCCTGTAAACTTGCGGTAAAGTAGCCTTTTTCAAATTCAAAAACAACCTTGTCGGAGTATTGGCCGTACAAAGGCATTAATTCCTTTAAAGCGTCTTTCATATTTTTAACCTTTATTACAACCTCTACCGCCTCAGGGGAAGGGTTAAGAAATGTTTTGTAATTTATAAAGTTGTTTGCAAGAAGCCTTGAGAAAAGAATTCTTGAGCCTATTTTAAAGAATATATTTGAGCCGTCTCTTCCAAGCAATAACTCATCGTCAAGGGAAGAGAGTTGAATCATCTTCTTTAGTTCCAAAAATGTTTTTTTGGAAACAACAAAGTTTTCTTTTTCCTCAAAAAAAGGCTCCATTCCTGAGTAACTTGCAACAAAAAGGGTATGCCTGTTTGAAGCGGCAAAGTTTAAATTTTCATTTTCAAAATCAAAAAATACGCCGTTTAGCGACTTGTCTTTGATAATCTCATTGTTTATTGATATTGAAATTGTGGAAATAACATCAACCAATTGAGATTTTGGCAGAACCACGCTTTTTTCGGAAAAATCGTAATCCGGAATAACGGGATAATTGTCGTCAACCTGCGCATTTACTGAATAAAACCTTCCGTCTTTTTCTATCTTCAAAGAAGTGTTGTCAATCCACATTGTTAATTCCCCTTCGGGAAGAACCTTTACAATGTCAAACATAACCTTGGCTGGAACTATTACAATCCCCTCTTCTTCAATATCAGCCTTTATACTTACAGTTAAACCCACCTCAAGGTCTGTTCCTTTTAAGTAAAGCCTGTCATTTTCCGCTTTAATATACATATTTGATAAAATTGCTATTGTAGATTTTTTCTCAACAATTCCGTTTATCAATGTTAACTCTTTTAAAAAGTCGTTCCTGTCAATTCTTATTTTCATAGTATTACTCCTTTTAGAATATATTCTTAAGATATTTTAACAAATTATAATTAGTTTTGTGAAATTGTTGAAAATTTTTCAAATCAACATGAAAACCCTTTCTATTTAAGGT
>WFPG01000220.1 GCA_015487755.1 Acidobacteriota bacterium | reverse complement strand
GACAATCTGGGTGTGTTTTGCAAAAAGTACAGGTTTTCCGCAGGGCACAGGCTTTTTTCAATAAAATTAAACGATAAAAAAAATAAAGAGATTTACGGCAAGTGCAATAACTTTCACGGCCATGGCCATAATTACTATTTAACGGTATGTTATAGAGGGGATATTGACGAAAAAACGGGTATGACAATCCCTTTAAGCGAACTTGACAGAAAGGTTAAGTCTTTTTTGAAAAATCTTTCAGGGAAAAGGCTTGATAAGGATATTGATTTTTTCAAAGATAAGCCTGCAACAAGCGAGAATTTGATAACTTACATAAAGGAAGAATTGGACAAACTTTTAGGCGGGAATGTCTTTAAACTAAAATTGACAGAGACGAGAAACAACTTTTTTGAATACCTGGAGGAATAATATGGAAGATAAAAAGAAAAAGATAGAGTTTCATGTAAAGGAGATTTTAAGGTTAATAGGGGAAGACCCTGAAAGGGAAGGCCTCCTTGACACCCCCCACAGGGTTGCCAAGATGTATTTAAACGAGGTTTTTGAAGGGTATAAGCAACAGCCTATTGAAATACTTAACAATGCTGTTTTTCACTCTGATTACGAAGAGATGGTAATTGTAAAGGATATTGACTTTTATTCAATGTGCGAGCACCACATGATACCCTTTTTCGGGGTTGTACATGTTGGCTATATCCCTGATGGGAAACTTATAGGGCTTTCAAAAATCCCAAGGCTTGTTGATATGTTTGCAAGAAGGCTTCAAATTCAGGAGCAGATGACTGTTCAGATTGCAAAAACCCTTGAGGAGTTGCTTGAGCCTAAAGGGGTTGCGGTTGTTGTTGAGGCAATTCACCTTTGCTCTGTTATGAGGGGGGTTAGAAAGCCGAGAAATAAAATGATAACCTCTGAGGTAAGGGGGGCTTTCAGAAAGCATCAAAAGACAAGGGAAGAGTTTTTCTCTCACATAGGCAGAAAATTCAGCCTTATTGATTAAGGGGATTTTATTGAAAAGGGTTTTGATAACAGGCGTTTCAAGGGGTATAGGCAAGTACCTGACTTTTGAGTTTTTGAAAAAAGGCTATTTTGTTTCAGGGGTGGGTAAGACAAAGCCTGATTTTGAAAAAGATAGTTTTGAGTTTTTTGAAAACAATTTTGAGAATTTTAAGGAAATAGATTTTAATACAAACTTTGACATTGTTGTCTTAAATTCAGGGATAACGATTTACAAAAAAATGAAGGATGTTTCGGAAAGCGAATTGTATAAGGTTTTTAAGGTAAATTTATTCGGCAACCTGTTAACTTTGCAATCCGCTTTGAAAAAGGGGAAGGTGAAATTAGTGTCTTTTATCTCTTCAATTGCCACCCTTGAACAAAACAAATTTGAAAACTGGGGGCTTTATTCTTCTTCAAAAATTGCTATGGAAAAGATTTTAAAAATTTTTGCAAAAGAAGTGGGGTTTAAACTCCTAATTTTCAATATAGGAAGGGTGGATACGGACATATGGAAAAGCGTTTCAGGAAAGGAGAAAAGCCTGCCTAAATTATCACCTGAAACGGTTGCGGAAAATATAGTCAAAAATATTGAAGAGGGGTTAAAAGACAAAAGCCTTTCTTACAAACACATTGTTATTGAATAGGGTTCTGAATTAAATAAACATCCATCTGCTGGTAAAACCTGCCTTTGTGAAAGTCAAAAATTGATTTTACAACCTTTTCAATCTCTTTGTTCCAGAATGCCCTTTCGTTTTCCGCTATTACTTCCTGAAAAAAGTGTTCAAAGTTGTTGAAAATCTCTGTTTTGCCGTATGTTTTAACCTTTTTAACCTCAAATTTCCCCTTAATTTTGTCCAATGTTTCCAGCACCGAAAGCCTCATTTCCCTTTCAGGCAGTACAAAGGCTTTGACTTTTTCATAGGTGCTTTCCCCTATTGTTGCTTCAATTATAAATACTTTTTGATACTCTTTTTCAAGAAGTTTTGTGATTAACTCTTCCTGATAGTTTTTTTCAATATGGTGCATTGATTGTTTGAAAACAAATGTGTCAAATTTAAAAAGTTTTAACGGCAAATCCCCTGCAGAGGCAATAAACAATTTATCGCTTTGAGGGTTTTCAATCTTTATGTCAAAACCGAAGGCCTTGAACTTGTTTTTATTCAAAAAAGAAACAAACTCTCCGCTTCCGCAGCCAATATCGCACACATGCTTTGATTTGTGCTGTTTTAAAATACCCTTCAACAATTCGTATTCTTTTTCCTTGTTAACTATTTCCATAACCCCTCCCGCTTTATTTTTACCATATTTTTGGTTTCAGGTGTTAAGGGGTTTGGGTTTTAGTTTCAATTTTTTTAGGGCTTGCTTTTAATAAAGCAATTGATGTTAGCGTTTTAAAGTATTCCCTTGTTGCGTCTAAAAGGTAGTAAAAGGTGGGCACTACAAACAATGTTAAAAATGTTGATGTGGTTAATCCCCCTATAACGGTTATTGCAAGGGGGGAATAAGAGATTCCTACAAGGTTTGCTTTTCCGAATGCAAGGGGGAATAACCCTATAATGGTAGTGAATGCGGTCATTAAAACAGGCCTTAACCTATCTGTGCTTCCCTGAATTATAGCCTCTTTTCTATCCATGCCCTGCTTTCTCAACCTGTTTATGTGGTCTATTAAAACAATCCCGTTGTTTACCACAATTCCCACAAGTATTAAAATCCCCGTTGCCGCCATAGGGTTAAAAACCGTGTCGGTTAAATAAATAAGCCAGTAAGAGCCAATAAAGGCCAGAGGTACTGAGATAATTATTGAAAAAGGTAGAATGTAGGATTCAAATAAAACCCCCATTAAAAGAAGGACAAATGTTGCCGCTAATATTGCCGCATAAAGGGTTGATTTGTCGTTTTCTTCTACTTCCCTAAACCTTCTTCCCTTATCCCAGGTGTATCCAGGCGGAAGGTGCATGGAGTTGGCTATTTTGGTTACTTTTTTTGACAATTCCATAAAGTTTGTATCTGCGTAAGTGATTTTAACGCCTAATGTTGTGTTTTTGTTTCTTCTTCTAATTTGAGGCCATGCCTTTTCCTTTTTAAATGTGGTAAACGCTTCAACGGGAAGTTGTTTTTCCCCTGCGTGAATTGTAATGGATTTAAGTTTGTCTTCTGAATTTTTATCTTTTTCCATAAAAGCAAGCCTTACATCTACCTCTCTTTCTTTTGATATGTATTTGGGAAGGGGTATTTCTCTTAAAAACCAACTAATTGAAGATTCAACCTCAATAGGGAGCACCCCTTTTTTCTGGGCAGTTTCCCTTTTAACCTTTGCTACAATCTGCTGGTTTCTCTCGTCAACATCTATGTCAACATTTACGACGCCTTTAAGGTGTTCCACCCTCATTTTAAAGTCTTTTGCAATTTCCATAAGTGTATTCTGGTCTTTTCCGTAAAAGAACACATTTACCGTTCCCCCTTTAGAGGAAGAGTAATCCCCTCTAAACCTGAACCTTATGCCCGGCACTTTGGGAAGCATTTTTTTCACATCTTTCATAATATCCGCAATGTCCCTTTTTGCGTCTTTTGAGTCTTTTATCCATAATGCAAACTGACACCATGTTAAACTTGCATACGAGGTTATTGCTTTTATTTCAAGTTTCTTTTTCTCTTTTTCAAACTTTTTTGCAAGGTTATCAAAAAATTGCTCTCTCTGTTTTAAAGTGTAGTATTCGGGAAACCGAACCCTCATTCTAACCGAGCGGGGCCCCCCCTCCATATTTCCCGTTTTTTTCATGTGTGTTGCCGGATAGATAGAGGATAATAGCAGCAATGCAACTATTAAAAATAAGTTCCTTTTGTGTTCAAGTGAATAGGCAATTGCAATTCTGTATTTTTCTTTAACATTTTCAATAAGTTTGGAAGTTTTTTTCTTCCCGTTTTGCCTTAAAACCCTTGCAGATGTAAAAGGGATTAGTATTAATGCAACGAAAAGCGAGGATATTAACGCATAAATTATTGTTGTTCCAACATGTTTCATAAAGAGTTTCATCATCTGGTCGCTTCCCATAAGCATGGCGGGAAGAAAGACAACTATGGTTGTTAATGTAGCAAGGGTAATTGCAAGCCCTACTTCGTTTGCCCCTTTAATTGAAGCGGTTACCGTATCAACTCCGAGTGATTTAAGCCTATCAATGTTTTCAGAAACAACAATTGAATTGTCAACAAGCATTCCGACAGCAAGCATCAATCCCATAAGGGAAAGTAAGTTCAAAGAGCCGCCTGCAAAGTAAAGCCATACAATTGCCATAAACAACGAAAAGGGAATTGAGAGGGAGACAACGGTTGTAAGCCTTAACCTTCGTATAAAGAAAAACACAATAAACATAGCAAGCAATCCGCCTATTAACCCTGAATTTTTCAAGTCATTTAACGAATTTTCTATTGTTTTCCCCTGGTCCCATAGGGAAAAGTACTTATATCCCTTAAACCTTTTGTCTGTTCTAAAAATCTTTTCCATTGCTTTGTTTATTTTTCTGCAAACCTCTACCGTGTTTGCCCCCGATTCTTTGAATATGTCAATTGTAATTCCCTGCCTTCCGTTTATCTTGAAAATGCTTGTTTTTTTAGGCTCTTTGTATGAAACCTTTGCAATGTCCTTTATTTTTAAGTTTTTAATTCCGATTGGAAGGTTTTCTATCTCTTCAATGGTTTTAAACCTGGCATTTACTATCAGGTTATTCTTTTTTCCCCCTTCAATAACATATCCGCAAGAGAGAAGGAAATTATCCTTTCTTAGTTTTGAGACAAATTGGTAAAGGTTTAAATTGTGTTTTTTTAGTTTTTCAGCATCTATCTCAATGTATATAAGTTTTTCGGTTAACCCGTTAAAGTCTATTTTTGCAACACCGTCTATTCTCTGAAGGTAGGGTTGAAGTACATCATTTATTAGGAAATAGGTATCTTTTGCGTTTTCCGGTGGTTGTATGGCAAAGGATAGTATCTGAGATGCGTTCGGGTTCCATCTTCTAATGTAGATTTTGTCCACCTCGTCGGGAAGTTGAGGCCTTACCCTTTCAATCCTGTCTGAAACCTCTTGATATGCAGTTGCCATGTCAATGTTTTGATTAAACTCAATCCAGAAAAAAGCCCCTGTAGTTGAACTGTTGGAGTTTAATGTTTTAATCCCCTGAATTGTGGACAATTCGTCTTCAACAGGAATTGCTATCTGGTTTAACACTTCATTGGGGTTTGAAGAGGAATAAGGGATTTGAATCCACATAAAATACCCTGAAAAGTCGTCGGGAAGCATCTTCAAAGGGATTTTTACATACGCTATAGTTCCGAAAATTACTATTACAATAAGCAGCATTAGAACTGTTATAGGCCTTTTTACGCTGAATTCAGGTAAAGTCATTCTTCCTCCCTTTAAGTTTTAACGGATAAATTAGAATTTTGTTCAATAATAATTAGATTTTTTTATTTT
>WFPG01000219.1 GCA_015487755.1 Acidobacteriota bacterium | reverse complement strand
GGTTAGGATATGTTGCAAAAGAAGACTTAGGGGGAGGGACGGCCGAATTCTCACTTCCTACTAAATTAAGCCAGCAAGCAATAATGACTTTGTCAAACTATTACGGCCAGCTTAACTGGAGCGGTTTTGCACTTTTCAACGGTTCCGACCACGATATTTCGGTTACCGCTTACGGATACAAAGACGGAAATCAAATTTTTAGTAAAAGTTTCAGTATGAATGCACATAGCAAAGTGGTTGATTTTTTTGACAACTTTTTCGGATTAAATAGTTTCTCTGATATTGACACTGTAATGTTTCAAAGCGATTACCCCGCACTTACGGGAATTGTAATTTCAGGGAAAGATAATGACAAACTCCTTTTCTCTCCCACATTTGATACAATTCCCACTCAATCAATATACAATGAAGAATATTTTGACGGATTTTTTTACCAGAAGGGATTAACTTATGTAAACGGGCACTATTACACATTTATTAGCCACGGCGGGAAATACTATCTAAGGAAAACATACAGTGATAATGACAACAAGTTCGGAATGTATGAATTAGAACCCAATGTTTTTGCTTACAACATAATTCCAAGTTCAGACGGTGAAAACTTAATTATTTTAGGATGGGGAGAAAATAGCAAATATGTTGTTGCCAAGGTTTCGCCTACAGGGGAAACTATATGGGAAACCGAAGTTGGAACATATGATAATAGTTTGTTTGCAGAAATTGACAAAAATAACATTGTAGGAATGGCTACCAATGACAGAGTTGTGGTTGCATTTCACGACAACGATTTAAATAACGGGGTAATAAAAACCATTGATGATAACAACGGTTCCATTCTGTCGTCATATACTTCTTTATCCGGCACTGGGAAATTTTACAAAGCATTTATTTATTCAAGCTATATAGGCTTTGCCTGGATATACACTTATCAAACTAAATACATGCTACAATTTCTTTTTGTTGACACTAATGGAAACATTATTAAAAAAATCTTTGGCGAATCTCCTAAAAACCCGGATACCAGCAATGTATTTTTTGATACATTTGGACAGGGAGACTATATATACTCTGTTTTCGGGGTAAAAATTAGCGACGAAGGCATTAACAATATTCTTTTAAGTTACCAGGATTACTCTGTGTATGCAATGGCAATCCCTTTTGCGGATTCAGATTTCTCAAATGCCACAATAGTTTCCCTTACAAGCACATACTTACCTTCAGGCTCTACCGTTTACTCCGGATTTTCAACAAGCTTTGATTCGGCGAATTATAATACAACATGGGTAATTATGACCTCACCCTACTATAACAATATGAACAGTAAAAAAGTTCTTATAAAAATAACTGATAACCTTCCTACAGGCATTTACAAAAGCAATGACATGCCTTACAAAGTAACGGGAGCTGTTGATATCTGGGGAATGTTCCTGATTACAGGCCAGCAAAATGAATATGTTGACACCTCAACAACAAGGACTAAGTTTATCGAAAAAACCTTAATCGGGAACAATATATTGAATTATTAACAAAAACAATTAAAGCAAAAGAGGGCTTAACGCCCTCTTTTTTTATCTCTGATAAATAACTTTGCCTTTTTTCATTACGGCTGAAACATGGTTTACACCGTAATTGTAAACAAGGAATTTGTAAGAAGGGATGTCTAAAAAGATTAAGTCAGCCTGTTTCCCTTTGTGGATTGAGCCTGTCTTATTGTGCAAATCAAGGGAGTATGCCGCATTTATCGTTGCGGCGTTTATAGCCTGCTCTATGGTTAACCCCATGTTAAGGCATGCAAGGGTGATTATCATTGGCATTGAGTGGGTGTACGAACTTCCCGGGTTAAAGTCTGTTGAAAGTGCGACAATGCCGCCCCTTTCAGCAATCTTTTTCGCAGGGGCATACTTTTGAGACATAAGGAAAAATGTTGTGCCCGGCAGCATAACAAAAACAACATTCTTTGACACCATTGCGTCAATGCCTTTATCGGAAATGTAAACAAGGTGGTCTGCACTCTTTGCCCCTAACTCGGCAGCCAACTCCGCCCCGCCTAACGGGGTTAACTCGTCGGCATGCATCCTTATTTTAAAGCCTAATTCTTTCGCCTTTGTTAAAATCCGCCTTGATTCTTCAACATCAAATACCCCTTCTTCGCAGAATATATCGCAGTACTCTGCAATGCCCTGTTCCTTTGCCGCAGGAAGCATTTCGTTAATCAAGATTTCAATATACTTTTCTTTATCTTCCCTGTATTCAGGGGGAATTTCGTGAGCGCCTAAAAATGTTGCTTTAATGTCAACAGGCATATTTTCCATGAGTTTCTTTATTACCCTTAACTGCTTTAACTCTGTTTCGGTATCAAGCCCGTAACCGCTTTTTATCTCAAAGGTTGCAACACCGTGCTCTATCATTTTGAGCAAATTGCTTTTTGCCGCTTCATAAAGTTCCCCTTCGCTTGCTTCCCTTGTTTTTTTAACAGTGCTGTTAATCCCGCCGCCTGCTTTCGCAATCTCCATATAGGTTTTGCCCTGTATTCTCATATTAAATTCATCTTCCCTTGTTCCCGCAAAAACAAGGTGGGTGTGAGGGTCAACAAATGCAGGCATTACAACCCTGTTCCTTGCGTTTATCACCCCTGAAACTTCAATGTCGGGATTGGGATTGTCAATTATCTCTTCAATTATGCCGTTGTTTACAACAATTGACACATTTTCATAAACGGAAAGCCTTTTGAAATCAGAAAGTATGGCGTAGTCTTCGTTTACGGGAGATACCAATTGCTTTATATTTTTAATCAGCGTTTTCATCTTCCCTTTCCTTCTCTATTCCCTCAATAAACCTTGCGGTAAAATCTATTGCCCTTTTCAACTCTGAAACAAGCCTAAATTTTTCCCTTCTTAACTCTTCTATTTCGCCTTTTAACTCTTCTATTTTTGCATAAGCGTTGTTTATAATCTTTTCCGCCTGAATCTCGCTTTCTTTTACAATCATTTCCGCTTCTTTTAAAGCGTTGTTTCGTATATCTTCCTTTGTCTGTTGCGCCATTAAAAGAGTGTCTCTCAAAATCTCTTCCTTCTTCTTTAAGTCTTCATAATCGTTTTCAAGAACCTGAAGCCTTTTCTTCAACTGGACATTTTCGTCAATAAGTTCTTCAAAGTCTTCGGCAACCATAGAGAGAAAGTTTTTCACTTCCTCAATATTGTAGCCTCTCATTTTTTTTGAAAATTCCCTGTTTGTTATATCCATCGGGGTAAATTTCATAATAACCTCACATTATATGCATATTTATCAAAAGCATCCTTAAAAAAACCTTTACAAAGTAGAGGAAAAAAACAAGAAGCAAAGGCGACAAATCAACCATGCCGACTCTTACAAACGGAAACCATCTTCTAATTTTTGCAGTAACCGGGTCAACCAATTGAGAGAGAATTCTGACAATAGGGTTGTAAGGGTCTGCATTAACCCATGTAACAAGAGCCCTTATAATTACAATCCACACATAAAGGTCTATTAACATAAACAAAACTGAAAATAATGCAACCAAAAAAGCGTTAATTACCATGATAATTCCTTTCTCCAAATATCCCTGTCCCTATTCTAACATAAGTCGCTCCTTCTTCAATTGCAACCTCAAAATCGTGTGTCATGCCCATTGACAACTCTGTTAATGTGCCGTTAAAAACATTTTTATTCAACTCTTCTTTTAATTCTTTCAATTTCCTGAAATAAGGCCTCACTTTTTCAACATCTTCAAAATAAGGGGGCACAGTCATTAAACCTATAATTTTTAACCACCTTAAATTAGCGCAATACTCTGCAAGAGTATTTAAACCTTCAACAGATACACCGTGTTTTGTTTCCTCTTCCGATAATTTTACTTCAATAAACCCCTTTATCTCTTTACCTAAAGCCTCAAGCCTTTTTTCAATCTTTTCCGCAAGTTCTATACTGTCTATTGAATGAATATAATGAAAGATTTTCACTGCATGGTTAACCTTGTTTTTCTGCAAATGGCCTATTAAATGCCATTCTATAGGGTAATCTTTAAGAAATTTAAACTTTTCCCTTGCTTCCTGAACCCTGTTTTCACCGAATACTTTTAACCCGCAATTGAAAGCCTCTACAATTTTTTTAACAGGGTGGGTTTTTGAAACTGCAACAATATTTACCTCTTCAGGGCTTCTCCCTGATTTTAAACAAGCCTGTTCTACTCTTTTTTTTACTCTCTCTATATTACTGGTTATTGTCATTGTCAGGCAAATATACCAGAATTCTCTGGCAATTTTCGCAATAGTAAAGGGCATCGGGGTGTTTCTTTATTTCGTTTATCTTCTGAGGCCTTATCTTCATGTGGCAGGCTGAACAGGTTTCGTTTTCTATTGTCGCAATCCCTACTCCGTTTCTCTTTTTTGCTATGCCGTAAAAAACCTTCAGGTATTTTAATGGAATTTCCTGCTCCAATTTCTTCTTTACTTCAAGCAACTCGTCCCTTCTCTTAATCTGCTCCTGATTTGTTGCCTTAAACCCTTCCAGAGCCTTATCAAGTTCTTCCTGCTTTGAGGTTAAAACACTCGCAAACTCTTCAATAGCCTTTTCATTCTTTTCAATTTCTTCAAAAAGTTTAATCAACTCCTCTTCAGTGTTGTGAATCTCTTTCTTTGCGTAATCAATTTCGTTTAAGACAGCGGAATAATCTTTTTGGTTGGTGACCTCCATTAAATCGCTTTCATACTTTTCAAGGTTTCTTTTGCACATTTCAAGGTACTCTTCCCTTTTCTTTTGAGTGTCCCTGTTTTCCTCAAGTTCTGTTTTTGTTTTTGTCAATTTTTTCTCAATAGTCTTAATTTCCGTCTCCAGCGCCCTGATAGATTCCGGGTAGGTTTTCAAAGCCTTATTTAACCTTGCAATCTCCAAAATAGCCGCCTGATAATCCCAGAGTTTTGAAAGTATAGTTCTCAATGTTCCCTCCATAAAAAAAAGGTGTTCTTCTTACTCGAAGAACACCCTGTTTATATTAGTTTAAAATTGTTAAATCTTTGAAATCCGTTATACCCACTCCCACTTCCTTAAAAATGGTGGGCCCGGCAGGACTCGAACCTGCTACCGTCCGGTTATGAGCCGGAAGCTCTACCAGTTGAGCTACGGGCC
>WFPG01000218.1 GCA_015487755.1 Acidobacteriota bacterium | reverse complement strand
TTGAAATAATTGTAGGCGGGTTAAATCCCGCCTTTTTGTTTGTTTATCTTAAAATCTTAATTTTTTAGTTTGTCAAAATACTGTATAATCAAATTTGATGCGTGAAATGCGTTAATTTGTGGGAGGTAAATATGTTAGAAGAGTACTTAAAACATGCAAAAGAGCGTGAGGAAATGGGGATACCGCCTTTACCGTTGAGCCCCAGGCAGATGGAAGAGTTAACCAAACTTCTTGAAAATCCGGGCAATAACGATACAGAGTTATTAAAAGACTTACTTACAAACAGGGTTGCTCCCGGTGTTGATCCTGCAGCAAAGGTTAAAGCGGAATGGCTTTACAAAGTTGCAAAGGGTGAAGTATCATCGCCTATTGTTTCAAAGGAAGAAGCTGTCAGACTTTTAGGCACAATGTTAGGCGGTTACAATGTTCAGCCTTTGATAGATTTATTAAGCGATGACCAACTGGGAGACATTGCAGCGGAAGGCTTAAAGAACACTATTTTAATTTACGGGGCATTTGATAAAGTTGCAGAACTTTCAAAGACAAACGAAAGGGCAAAGACAGTAGTTGAGTCATGGGCAAATGCAGAGTGGTTTACCTCAAAAGACGCTCTGCCTGAAGAGATAAAGGTAAAGATATACAAGGTTGACGGGGAGATTAACACAGACGATTTCTCCCCTGCAAAGCATGCGTGGAGCAGGCCTGACATTCCTTTGCATGCACTTTCAATGGGTGAAACAAGGTTTCCTGACGGCATTGAAACCATTAAGAAATTCAGGGAAGAGGGATACAAGGTTGCCTTTGTTGGCGATGTTGTCGGTACAGGCTCTTCAAGAAAGTCAGCAACAAACTCCTTAATGTGGTGGATTGGGGAAGACATCCCCTATGTACCTAATAAGAGAAGAGCAGGGATTGTTATAGGCGGCCTTATAGCACCTATATTTTTCAACACATGGGAAGATTCAGGCGGTCTTCCTATTATGTGTGATGTTTCAAATTTAAAAACTGGAGATGTTGTAATTATAGACACTAAAAAAGGTGAAATAAGAACTGAAGACGGAAAAGTACTTACAACATTTGAGTTAAAGCCGAAAACAATTACAGACGAATTCAGGGCAGGGGGAAGGCTTTCCCTTATTATCGGAAAAGATTTAACTGAAAAGGCAAGAAAGTTCTTAGGGTTAGGCGAATCGGAAATATTCATTAAAATTGACAATCCTAAACCGAAAGAAGGGCAGGGGTACACCCTCGCACAGAAGATTGTGGGCAAAGCATGCGGCATTGATGGTGCATTGCCCGGCGGATACTATCAGCCTAAAATGACAACTGTAGGCTCTCAGGATACAACAGGGCTAATGACGGCAGACGAATTGAAAGAGCTGGCATGCCTTGAGTTTCAATGCGGCTTATTTATGCAGTCATTCTGCCACACTGCGGCATATCCAAAGCCTGCAGATGTTAAAATGCACAAAACCTTGCCTGAATTTATAGTTGAAAGAAAAGGCGTAAGTTTAATGCCGGGAGACGGCGTAATCCACACCTGGGTAAACAGGCTCGGTTTGCCAGATACTGTGGGGACAGGCGGAGACTCTCACACAAGGTTTCCTATGGGCATTTCATTCCCTGCAGGCTCAGGGCTTGTTGCCTTTGCAGGGGCATTAGGCTTTATGCCGTTAGATATGCCTGAATCGGTTTTGGTTAAATTCAAAGGTGAGTTAAACCCGGGAATTACATTAAGGGATGTAGTAAACGCAATTCCTTACTATGCAATAAAACAGGGTTTGTTAACTGTTGAAAAGAAAAATAAAAAAAACATCTTCAACGGAAGAATACTTGAAATGGAAGGCCTGCCTAATCTTACAGTTGAGCAGGCATTTGAATTAACAGACGCATCCGCTGAGAGAAGCGCTGCCGCGGCAACAATAAAACTTTCAGAAGAAAGTGTAAAAAATTACCTTAAATCAAACATTGCTTTAATGAAAAAGATGATTGAAGCAGGCTATCAGGATGCGGATACATTGAAAAGAAGGATTGAAGAGGCTGAAAAGTGGCTTGAAAACCCCGTTCTTCTGGAAAGGGACGAAAACGCAGAATACGCAGCAGTTATTGAAATTGACCTTGCGGACATAAAAGAGCCTATTGTTGCATGCCCGAACGACCCGGATGATGTAAAACTTCTGTCAGAGGTTGCAGGGGACAAAATTGACGAGGTGTTTATAGGCTCATGTATGACAAACATAGGCCATTACAGGGCTGCGGGACACATATTCAAGGGTGAACCATACATCACACACACAAGGGTATGGCTTGCTCCTCCTTCAAAGATGGACAAGGCTCAGTTGATGAAAGAAGGCTATTACTCAATCTATTCAGCAGTTGGTGCAAGAACCGAAATTCCCGGCTGCTCACTCTGTATGGGTAATCAGGCAAGGGTTGCGCCGAAATCAACGGTATTCTCAACATCAACAAGAAACTTTGACAACAGAATGGGAGACGGTGCAAGGGTTTACCTTGGCTCTGCGGAATTAGCAGCGGTTTCAGCGCTTTTAGGAAGGCTGCCTGAACCGAAAGAGTACTTTGAATACCTTAACAAAAAGGTTGTTCCTCACAAGGACGAGATTTACAGATACCTTGAATTCCATAAAATGGAAGACTTTACACTTGACTATGTTGAACTTGCATGTGAAATGCACTTAAATATGAAAAGATAATTCTTGACTTTTAGGTCAGGCCGTTGTAAATTATTACACGGCTTGACCGCTTTTCGGTGGGGTATTAGCTCAGTTGGTAGAGCAACTGACTCTTAATCAGTGGGTCGGGGGTTCGAATCCCTCATACCCCACCATTTTTTTATTTCCGGACAAAATTTTTAATCACTTTTTTAAATTGAACTTCTATTCAATAATTTGATAAAATCTCTCTTGCGCCACCGTAGCTCAGTTGGTAGAGCAACTGATTCGTAATCAGTAGGTCAGGGGTTCAAGTCCCCTCGGTGGCTCCACTTATTTCTCAAAATATCCCCAAAAAATTGATGAGTAAATACGCTCAATCAGGAAAGGGCATCCCGATTTTAATCGGGAAGGCAGGGGTTCAAGTCCCCTCGGTGGCTCCAGTTATTTCTCAAAATATCCCCAAAAAAATTAATGAGTAAATACGCTCAATCAGGAAAGGGCATCCCGATTTTAATCGGGAAGGCAGGGGTTCAAGTCCCCTCGGTGGCTCCAGTT
>WFPG01000217.1 GCA_015487755.1 Acidobacteriota bacterium | reverse complement strand
GGTAATAAGTATTTCATTATTTTTCATATTGGTTTCAGAACCATTAAAGAAAAAATCCAGCGAAAAGCAAAATTGTTTATTTGCTGATGGATTAGAAGATTTAATAATCTTAATTAATTTAGGGGTTTCTTTTATACTTGTTTGTAATCCCTCATAGCCGAAAAATTTCCCACACTTAAAACCAACCAATTTCCCATTATGAAAACTTAAATAACCATTTTTTCCAGAACACTTAACTCCCAATAAAAGTGTCTCTTTTTGTTGTGAAAGCCACTCCAAAAACGCAAAAAAATCTTTATCTATATCTTCTATGCTTTTGTTTAAAAAATCTAATTCTGTATCCTTACCTTTTGTCTGTGTATATTCTTTTTTTGAATTGTTCTTTATATTTTCTATTTTTACCTGAGATTGATTGAAATCTTTAAACCTGTTTAACACAAAGAAGTGAAATTCACGCACCATTTCTTCAACACCTTCTTCTACCTCCACTTCAAGAGGTATTTTCTTCAAAACCTTGCCATCTTTAAAGATATTACAAATAATTTGTTCTTTGCTCTTATAATACTCTGTTTGAATATGAAAAATACTACCCTTAATATTTAAATTCTCATTAAATGAAACAACCATCATCCCACCTTATGTTAATTAATATTTTTTTTGTGTTATTATATAAAATATAATAACCTATACTCTTCTGAGAATTTTACATCAAAAATCAAAAAAAGCAAAAGAAATTTTATTTATTAAAAGAATTTTTTGAAATATAAAAAAAAGCATTATAGAATTTTTATTATGAACATTGAGTTTCATTACTATTCTGTTTTCATTATTGCAAAAAAGGCGGGGTTTAGTGAAAAAGACTGCTTTACCCTTGCTTACTCTTCCCAATTCACAGACGACAACACCGAAATATGCCGTGTAAAAATAGGGAAAGAAGAATACAAAAATTACATTAGCCAGACTATGGATATCTTAAAGCCCAAAAAAGAGTTAATGAGGATTTACCCCTGTTTCCACTTTTTCCCCGGTGATTATGAAAGCAATTCAGCAATGAGAAAAGACGGCAAACTTCACCTGCTTAACACAACGCCTGACAGCAAAAATGTAAGAGCATTGTTAGAAAAGGCGATTGAAACAAAAAACCTTTACCGAATAGGGATAGCCCTGCACACCTATGCAGACTCATTTGCACATCAAAACTTTGTAGGCTATTACGACTGCTTTAACGGAATGAAAGGTGTTATTGAGAAACTATTGCCTAATATAGGCCACGCAGACGCAAAGACAGACCCTGACATTCCCGGCAAGATATGGAAAGACAAAAGGCTTGTGTCAAAAAATTCTTTAATCCACAACACTGAAAGGTTTTTGCAGGCGGCTGAAAAGATATTCAATTACCTGTGGAATTTAAACAATGAAAGCGAAATGAACGGATTAAAAGAAAAAATGAAAAACGAGACTATTCAAACTTTAAAGAAATGCTATTACAAAGAGTTTAAAAGGGGAGACTATTACAGAAGAAAGAGAATGAAACTTTACTTTAAATACGGCAATATGGTTGAATACGATAAAGGCAAATGGCTGAGCGAGGCTGTTCAAACTGAGCCGAATATCCCTGAAATCCCAGCCTCAATCCCCGAAAAACACTTTACCTGCAAAAACAAAGACAACTTTTTCAAATCAGACTGGTATAAATTCCAGCAAGCGGTAAAACAACACCAGCAAACAGCCCTTGAAATTTTAGAGCCTATCCTCTCAAAAATTGAATTGGAACTCTTTTAACCTTTCAAATTTTCCCAAAAACAATATAATTTTATGGAAAGGGAGGAAAAATGGAAGGAATAAAAGAGATTATTGCTTTAGCTTTGAAGGAAGATATAAGGCACGGGGATATAACTTCAGAAAGTATATTTGAAAAAAGCCACACCTCAAATGCGGTTATTAAAGCAAAACAGGATTGTGTAATATGCGGCGAGGCTGTTGTAAACGAGATAAAAGAGTTTTTTAAAGATATTGAAATTACAATCTTCAAAAAAGACGGTGAGTTTGTTAAAAAGGGGGACATAGTTTACTCACTTCAGGGAAATACAATTGAGTTACTAAAACTTGAAAGGACATTGCTCAACTTTGTTCAAAGGCTGTCAGGCATTGCGACTGTTACAAATAAATTTGTCAGAGAGTTAGAGGGAACAAGCATAAAACTTCTTGATACAAGGAAAACAACCCCCGGAATGAGAATTCTGGAAAAGTATGCTGTTAAAACAGGAGGGGGAAACAACCACAGGTTCGGGCTTTACGACGGTGTTTTAATAAAAGAAAACCACATTAAAGCGGCGGGAAGCATAGAAAAAGCGGTTCAAATGTGCAGAAAAAACATACCCCATTTAATCAAGATAGAGGTTGAAGTTGAGAATTTAAACCAATTGCAACAGGCTATAAACGCAAAAGCAGACGGTGTTTTGCTTGACAATATGACTCTAAAAGATATAGAAAAAGCCTGCAAACTCAAAGAAAACCATAACTTCTTTATTGAGGTTTCAGGGGGGATTACCCTTGAAAAGTTAAAAGACTTGAAAAACCTGAATATAGATTACATATCTTCAGGCTATATAACCCACTCTGCTGGTATTGTTGACTTAACAATGCTCTTTACCTAAAACAAATCTTTCCCAAAACTTTATTTATTTTTTCTTTGGTGTACAATGGCGGTGTATTTTTACTTCTGGAGGAGGATATGAAAAACAAAATAATAAAAAGAATTAAGGTTAAAATCCTTGAAGACCCGGGTTTTTTAGGCAAATTCGCCACAATGGTAGGGGAATTCGGTGCCCTTTTCGGCGAGATTAAGACAGTGCACATAGGCAGAAACTTTAAAATAAGGGAGATGGATGTCTATATAAAAGACGAAGAGACATTTGACGAACTTGCAGACACAATAAGAAAGATGGAAGGGGTTGATTTAATTGAGGTTAAGGATGTTGTTAAAGAGTACCACATAAACGGAAAGATAAAGGTTTGTTCAAATGTTGAGGTTGAAACAATGGACGATTTATCAATTGTCTATACCCCCGGTGTTGCGCAGGTTTGCAAACTAATTGAGGAAAACCCTGACTACGCTTATAAATTCACAAGCATAAACAACAATGTTGCAATAGCAACAAACGGGACGGCTATTTTAGGGTTAGGGGATATCGGCGCTGTTGCGGGAATGCCTGTTATGGAAGGGAAATCGGTTTTATTCAGGGAATTAGCAGGCATAAACGGAATCCCAATTTTAATTGACAGCAAAGACCCTAAAGTCATTATTCAAACATTGAAGGCTATTGCCCCTACATTCGGCGCAATAAAGTTGGAAGACATTAAAGCCCCTGAATGCTTTGAGATTGAAGACACCCTTGATAAGGAATTAGACATTCCCGTTGTTCACGACGACCAGCACGGCACGGCGGTTGTTGTTTTGTCGGCACTTTTAAACATAGCCCAATACACCTACATCAACCTTAAAAGGGTTTCAATAGGCTTAATAGGGTTAGGTGCAGCGGGAATGGGCATTGCAAAACTGTTAAAAGCCTTCGGCGTTCAGGAGATCTACGGGGCGGACATAAACGAAAACGCATTGAAGATGTTTAAAAAGTTAGGGGGAAAGCCAACAGAGTTAAACACATTAATGGAAAAATCAAAGATCGTTATAGCAACAACGGGAGTGCCCGGTTTAATCAAAAAAGAGATGGTTAAACCGAAGCAGGTGATTTTAGCACTCTCAAACCCGGATCCAGAAATTACTCCTGAAGATGCCCTTTCAGCAGGGGCACTTTATGCCGCAGACGGAAAGGCAATAAACAATGCGTTAGGATTTCCCGGCCTTTTCAGGGGGGCATTAAACGCAAGGGCAAAGACAATAAACAATGCAATGAAGATAGCGGCTGCAAAAACAATTGCAAAGTTCACAATGGACGGGGACTTGGTGCCGAACATATTAGATAAGAGGGTGCACAATGCGGTTGCAAAGGCTGTTGAAGAGGTTGCCTTAAAAACAGGTGTGGTAAAATACTTATCTATAGTTGAACAGGAGATTGAAGAAGAACTTTAAAAGTAAGAGGAGGAGAGATGAGGCTTGAAAACACAGCATTTATTTTTCCGGGGCAGGGCTCACAGTATGCAGGAATGGGGCTTGAGATATGCGAAAACTTTGAACAGGCTGAAAAAACATTTTACGAGGCTGACAAAGCACTAAATTACCCCATATCAAAACTGTGCTTTCACGGCCCTGAAGATGAGTTAAAGTTAACCTATAACACCCAGCCAGCGCTTTTAACCGTTTCAACCGCTATATGGGAGATTTTAAAAGACAATAACATAGAGCCTGAAGCGGTTGCCGGCCACTCTTTGGGTGAATACTCGGCACTTGTCTGCGCAGGTGTTATCCCCTTTAAAGACGCTGTAAAAATAGTGAGAAAAAGGGGAGAGTTTATGCAGGACGCGGTGCCTGTCGGGGTGGGGAAAATGGCTGCTGTCTTAAACCTTACCCTTGAAAAGGTTGAAGAGGTATTAAACTCAATCAGGGAAGAGGGAAAGGTTTTGTCTGTGGCAAATATAAACTCCCCTGCACAGATTGTTATTGCGGGGCATGCTGATATGGTTGACAAGGCAATGCCTGCATTAAAAGAGGCGGGGGCAAGAAGGGTTGTTGAACTGCCTGTTAGCGCACCGTTCCACTGCGAACTTATGCAGCCTGCAAGGGAAAACCTTTCGCCGTTTATTGACGAGGTGGAATTTAATAAGCCTGCATACAGGTTTTATTCAAATGTAACGGCAAACCCATTAGACAACCCTGAAGAGATAAAGGAAAAACTTAAAGAGCAGATTACCCATCCTGTTAAATGGCTTCAATTGATTGAAAACATGATTAAAGACGGAATTGACACCTTTGTTGAAATAGGAGCGGGAAGGGTTTTAAGCGGGCTTGTCAGGAAGATTGACAGAAGCGTAAACATACTCAACATAGAAGACATGGTTTCTTTAGAGAAGTTTTTAAGGTACATTAACGAGTGAGGGGCAATATGATTGACTTAAAAGGAAAAACGGCAATTGTAACAGGTGCTTCAAGGGGAATAGGCAAAGCAATTGCAGAAAAACTCTTTGAGGCAGGCGCAACGGTAATTTTAATAGCAAGGAATGAGGAAAAACTTAAACAACTCTCTGAGAAATTAAACAACTCACCTTACTATCCCCTTGACATAACAGACAGGGAAAAGGTTGTGCAAACCTTTAAGGAAATCCAGAAAGATTACACAATTGACATACTTGTAAACAATGCGGGAATAACAAAGGACAATATCTTAATGATGATGAAAGAGGAAGAGATTGACTCTGTTATTGACACAAATTTAAAATCAGTCTTCTTTATAACAAAGCAGGTTTTAAGAAAGATGCTTAAACAGAGAAGCGGAAGGATTATAAACATAACCTCAATAATAGGGCTTATGGGCAACCCGGGGCAGTCCAACTATGCCGCTTCAAAGGCTGGAATTATAGGCTTTACAAAATCCCTTGCAAAGGAAATAGGCTCAAGAAACATCACCGTAAACGCAATTGCGCCGGGGTTTATTGAAACCGATATGACAAAGGATTTGCCTGAAGAAAACAGGAAGGCAATGCTTGAAACAATACCCTTAAAAAGGACAGGAACACCTGAAGACATAGCAAACGCCGTTTTATTTTTAGCGTCAGACCTTGCCTCTTACATAACAGGCACAGTGTTAAATGTTTCAGGCGGAATGTACATCTAAGCATAGTAATTTTAGATTCTAACTGTTAGATTCTTGATTATAAATTCTTGATTTTGGATTAAATAAGGAAAACCTTCCTCAATCCAGAATTTATCATTTCTAATTCAAAATTTTTTCTGAAAAATTGTGAATGTTGGATGTTGTTGCTATAAACAAAGTCAAGCCCCCCGCGGCCTAATCTCCGAGGTCTATGCCTCAATTTTTCATTTACGAGGTCTGCGCCTCACTTTTG
>WFPG01000216.1 GCA_015487755.1 Acidobacteriota bacterium | reverse complement strand
GAGCTCACGACCGGACTTGAACCGGTGACCTCTTCCTTACCAAGGAAGTGCTCTACCTGCTGAGCTACGTGGGCATTTTTTCTTTCCCCGGTTCAAAATAAATAAAAAAATACAATGGAGCGGGTGATGGGATTCGAACCCACGACCCTCAGCTTGGAAGGCTGATGCTCTAGCCAGCTGAGCTACACCCGCGACCAAAAAAAATGGTGGGGAGAGGAGGATTCGAACCTCCGAAGCCTTACGGCAACAGATTTACAGTCTGTCCCCTTTGACCGCTCGGGAATCTCCCCACTTAGCTATCACCGCGTTTCAGACGCGGCAGAAAAAATATTAACATAAAATTCGTAAATTGCAACAAAATTTTTTATAAAAAATTCAATTTTTTTAATCCGTGTTAGATCCTTCATAATCCTTTTTAAATTCTATAAATACAGGGGGATTGGCCGCAATGGTTGCACCTTTTTTTAAACTCGTGATGTTTTATTCTAAAATCTCCCCATTCAACAAAAAAGATTACTGTTTTTTTAGGGAATAATGAGTAGTTGTTATTTACTTTTACCCCTATTCTATCAACAAAAAGGTACTCCGCTATCCTTTTATTTTCAATAATAGGCACTCTCCCTATTCCAGGGCTCTTTCTAAAACTTTGTTTTTCATCATCCGTTTTTGAACTACAAATCAAAAAGTTTACATAATCAACAACCTTTTCAACAAGTGCATTTGCAGAATTTTCAAGCAAATAACGGTAATGTTCCATACCTTTCTTTGAATAGTAATCAAATGCAGAATCAATATCGCCGCCCAGGCTTGCACAACCGAGGGAAAGCCTTTTTAAGGGGAAAGGAGGCTGGTAAACATCGAATTCAAAAAAATCCAAATCTGCTTCAAGGTTGTAAACATAAGAGATAGAAGACAAAGTTAATACTTCTTCTATTGCCTTTTCAATGTTATCTTTAAGTTCTGCATCCAGATTTTCAGGCTTTACCTTTATCCAGGGTAAAACCTCTTGAACTGACAAAGAAAGGTCAAGCTCAATCAATTTAATTCACCTTAACCTTAGCAAACCTTCTTTTGCCCACCTTAATAACATATTCCCCTTTTGAAGGACTAAAAATATAAGACGGGTCGCTAATCTTTTCTCCGTTAATAGATACCCCGCCCTGTTTTATTAGCCTCTTTGCTTCAGATGCCGAAGAGGCAAGGTTGTTGTCCGCAAGGAAACGGGCAAAGGGATACTCCCCTTGATTTAAGTTAATTTCCGGCATATCGTCAGGCAGCTGTTTCTTTGCAAAAACCCTTTCAAACTCTTGCTCTGCTTTCTCGGCATCCTCTTTTGAATGAAAATCGCTTATTATCATTTTGGCAAGCTGCTTTTTAACCTCTTTCGGGTGTTTTCTGCCCTCTTTTACATCGTTTTTTAACTGTTCAATCTCTTTTAAAGTCATATCGGTTAAGAGTTCATAGTATTTAAACATTAAGTCGTCGGAGATAGACATTAACTTCCCAAACATCTCTTTCGGTGCCTCGTTAATGCCTACATAGTTTCCTAAAGACTTGCTCATCTTTTCCACACCGTCAAGCCCCTCAAGAATAGGCATTGTCATAACAACCTGAGGCTCTAATCCGTATTCTCTCATCAAATCCCTTCCCACAAGGAGGTTAAAGGTCTGGTCTGTGCCACCTAATTCAACATCACACTTTAATGCGACAGAATCGTATCCCTGACAGAGGGGGTAAAGGAGTTCATGTAAGGCTATAGGCCTGTTTTCTTTAAGCCTTTTGCTGAAGTCATCTCTTTCCAGAATTCTCGCAACAGTGTACTTTGAGGCAAGCCTTATAAAACCTTCGCTTCCTAACTCTCCCAACCATTTGCTGTTAAACTCTATTACTGTTTTTTCTGGGTCTAAAATCTTGTATATCTGCTTTTTGTATGTTTCAGCATTCTGCAAAACCTCTTCTTTTGTTAATTGTTTTCTTGTTTTTGACTTGCCTGAAGGGTCTCCTATCATTCCCGTAAAATCGCCTATAAGGAACACAACCTCATGGCCTAAATCCTGAAAGTGCTTCATTTTTCTAATAATAACAGTATGGCCGAGGTGCAAATCGGGAGCAGTAGGGTCAAACCCAACTTTAACCCTTAACTTTTTCCCGCTTTCAAGTTTCTTTTTTAAATCCTCTCTCTGAATACAATCAACAGCACCTTTGGTAAGGTAGTCAAGTTGCTCCTCAATAGTCATTTCTTTTACATTTACCATATCACTCTCCTTCTATATAAACTTTTTTGTTTTTAACTTCAATCTTTCCCTCTGCAAACAGGTTTATAACCTCCGGGTAAAGCTCGCACTCCGCTTCAAACACCCTGCTTGCTATCTCTTCAGGGGTGTCTTTTGCAAAAACAGGGACACATCTCTGGGCTATTATTAACCCCTCGTCATAGTTATTGTTAACAAAGTGCACGGTACACCCCGTAACTTTTACCCCGCTTTCCCACACCGCTTTGTGAACCTTCATTCCGTAATAACCCTTGCCGCAAAAAGAAGGGATTAAAGCGGGATGAATGTTTATAACCTTAAACTCATACCCTTCAGGCACAAAGTATAACTTTAAATAACCTGCCAACACAATTAAGTCAGGTTTGTACTGAAGTATAAAATTATTTATCTCTTTGCTTAATTCCCCATGGCTTTTAATATCAAAGCCTTTTGCAGGGATTCCGTAATCTATCGCTTTCTTTAATCCCAAAGCCGTTGTTTTGCTTGATGCTACACACACAATTTCCGCTTTTAACTTCCCTTCCTCAATCTTTCTAACAAAGTTGTCAAGTGTCCTTCCTGTTCCAGAAAGTAAAACCGCTATCTTTATTTTTTTATCCATATTAAATTAAAACCACCTTTTTAAACCCCTGCTCTATAACACCTATCTCAAAAACCTCGTCTTTAACAAGGGAATAGAATTTTTCAATATTTTCAGGGGAAACCATGCAAACCATCCCTATTCCCATATTGAAAACCCTGTAAGCCTCTTTTTCGGAAATATCCCCGTTTTCAACAAGAAACTTAAAGACAGGGAGGACAGGCACCCTATCCTTTTTAATAATTGCATCACAGTTTTCTGGCAATACTCTCGGGATATTGTCAAGAAACCCGCCGCCTGTAATGTGTGCCATACCGTTTATAACACCTTCTTCAACCGCATCTTTTAATACAGGGTAATAACTTTTATGAACCTTGAGCAACTCCTCACCAACGGTACAACCCAATTCTTCAACATAATCATCAACCTTTAAGCCTAAATATTCAAAGAAAATTTTTCTCGCAAGGGAATAGCCGTTGGTATGCAACCCCGTTGATTTTAACCCTATTATTAAATCACCGGGCTTTATCTTCTCTCCCGTTAAAACCTTATCCCTTTCGGCTATGCCTGTTATAAAGCCTGCTATGTCGTACTCGCCTTCAGAGTAAAAGCCCGGCATCTCAGCCATCTCACCGCCTATTAGAGACATGCCGTTTTCTTTACAACCCTTAGCAAGGCCTGAAACAATATCTTCAATAACACCTGCGTCAAGCTTTCCAGTTGCAATGTAATCAAGGAAGTACAACGGTTTTGCTCCCTGAACAAAGATGTCGTTTACACAGTGGTTTACAAGGTCTTGCCCTACTGTGTTGTGAATGCCTGTCATAAAGGCAACCTTCAACTTTGTTCCCACCCCGTCGCAACTTGAAATTAGCACAGGGTTTTTATAACCTTGAGGAATTTGAAACAAAGTTCCGAAAGAACCTATGCCTGTTAGCACATTAGGGGTAAAAGTTGTTTTAACTATTGATTTTATCTTATCTATCGCCCTATCTTGTTCGTCTATGTTTACCCCCGCTTCTTTATATTTTGAATCTTCAAAACTCATAAACACTCCATAAAAACTTGATAAATGAATTATCCTAACATAGGCTTAACTTGTCAATATAAAACAAAAATAGTTAAAATCATTATTTTGATTTATAATTGCATTATGAAAGAGTCAAACTTGAAAAAAACTCGAAAACCGCCAATCATTGAAATACTGGATAACTCAACGGCAGGGAAAATAAAACTTAGCGGCTACAAAAAAATATTAATGCCTTATAACAACTCATTTTCTTTCTGTATTTTCGTACCTGAAAAAGAAACAAAAAACATATTGCCATTTTACATTGAGGATATGCTACAAAACATTCCCATAAAAACAATCATATTAAATTCAGAATTCAGGCTTATTTCAACCAATATTACAGAAAAAGATTTTCTCGAAGCCGCTTATAAAAAAGCAAAAGAAGTAGGAAAAAACAATCTTGAAAAACTTTACCTTCTGGAAAGCGTCAATGCTATTTTTTCGTTCAAACAAGATGATTATAAACTAACCATTAACCCTTTAATAAGAAATATTAATAACCCAGGTTATATATGCACCGTTGAAAACACAACATTTCAAAAAACAGAGCATCTTAACCGGATAAACCTAATTGTTGATAAAATTCTATCTGCAAAAACCTTAAAAAACCTTAAAGAGATTTCCGGGAAAATTCTATCCCTTTTAAAAATAGAAACCTTATCTTTTTTTAAAAAAGGCAATAGCGGGTTTAAACCGGTATTCTCATGGTGCGGTATTAGCGAAAACAAAACCTTGTTTCCACAAACAGTAGAAAAAGAAGTTAAAGAAAAAGGCTTTTTGTTAATACCCAAACAATTCCTAATCCCTAAAAGTATTGGAAAATATTTGAAGAAATTTATTTTTGTATACCGATTGGAAGTATCAAAAAGGTATAAATTTTTAGTAATAGGTAGCTCTGATTCGCCAATAGACGAACAAACAATTAAAAAATACAATTGGATTTTAAAAATCTTTTATTTAACTGTTATGCAACTTAAAAAAAAGAGAAAATTAGGAAACATTTTTGAAGACTATAAACTT
>WFPG01000215.1 GCA_015487755.1 Acidobacteriota bacterium | reverse complement strand
GCAGCGTCAGATGTGTATAAGAGACAGGCCTGAAATATCAGACTACGAATACGATATGCTTTTAAGAAAATTAAAGGAGTTAGAGGAAAAATTCCCGGAGTTTAAACTTCCCTATTCCCCCACATCAAGGGTAGGCGGCCAACCTGTTGAAGGCTTTGAAACGGTAAAGCACTCAATCCCAATGATTTCTTTAGACAATGCATACAATGAAGGGGAACTTCTAAACTTCAACGAAAGGGTTGAAAAGATTTTAGGGTATTCGGTTGAATACACAGCCGAGCCAAAGATAGACGGCATAGGGCTTGCCTTAATATACAAAAAAGGGATTCTAACATCGGCAATTACAAGGGGAGACGGCATTCAGGGAGACAATGTAATAGAAAACGCAAAAACAATAACAAACATTCCGCTGAAGATTTACGGAGATGTGCCTGAGACATTTGAAGTAAGGGGAGAGGTTTTCCTTCCCTTTGAAACATTCAGGCAGATAAACAAAGAAAAAGAGGAAAACGGGGAAGAGGTTTTCGCCAACCCCAGAAACGCCGTTGCGGGAACAATAAGGCTGAAAGACCCGAAAATTGCCGCAAAGAGAAAGATGAAAATGTACTGCTATCAGGTTATAACTGAAGAAGCCTTTTTACCCGACTCACACTTTGAAAGGCTAAAACTTTTAAACAAATTAGGCTTCTCAACCCCACCTTACACCCTAAAACTAAAAAACATAAAAGAGGTTATTGAATACTGCAAAAGATTTGAAGAAACGATTAAACCGACTCTAACCTTTCCCGTTGACGGAATGGTAATCAAAGTTGACAATGTAAAACTCTGGGATGTTTTAGGCACAACCGCAAAATTTCCAAGATACGCAATTGCCTTTAAATTCAAGCCTGAACAGGCGACAACAAGGCTTCTTGATATAACCTTTCAGGTTGGAAGAACGGGAGTTATAACCCCGGTTGCGGAGTTAGAGCCTGTTAAACTTGCGGGAACAACGGTAAAAAGGGCAACCCTTCACAACTTTGACGAGATAAAAAGGCTTGATGTAAGAATAGGAGACACGGTATTTGTTGAAAAAGCGGGAGAGATAATCCCCAAAGTGGTAAAGGTTGCGGTTTCAAAGAGAAGCGGAAAAGAAAAAGTGATAGAGCCGCCGAAAAACTGCCCGGTTTGCGGAGAGCCTGTTGTTCAGTTTGAAGGCGAGGTTGCGATAAGGTGCATAAACCCTTCCTGCCCTGCAATACTTAAAAACTCAATACTGCACTTTGTATCAAGAGACGCAATGGATATAAGGGGAATGGGAGAATCCCTCGTTGACAGGCTAATGGAGAAAAACCTGTTAAAAGACTTTTCAAGCATATACCGGTTAAAGAAAGAGCAAATAGCATCCCTTGAAAGAATGGGGGAAAAGTCGGCCGAAAACCTTTTAATAGAGATTGAAAAGTCAAAGCAAAAACCCTTTCACAATGTGCTTTACGCTTTAGGCATAAGGTATGTGGGGCAGAAGGCGGCAAAACTATTAGCAAAACACTTCAAATCCATAGACAACTTAATAAACGCTTCCATTGAAGAGATAGCGGAGATTGAAGGAATAGGGGAAAAAATCGCAGAATCCGTAAAAAAATACTTCTCGTTAAAACACAATATTGAACTTATAGAAAAACTCAAAAAACACGGGCTTCAGTTTAAAACTGAAGAAAAGGAAGAAAGGGAACAACCCTTAAAAGGGTTAACCTTTGTACTGACGGGGGAACTTGAAAACTTTACCAGAAAAGAAGCAACGGAGTTTCTGGAAGCCTTAGGGGCAAAGGTATCCTCATCCGTTTCAAAAAAAACAAGTTATGTAATTGTCGGCAAAAACCCCGGCTCAAAATTTAGAAAAGCGGTTGAATTAGGGATAAAAACCGTTGACGAACAATTTCTGCTCAACTTTGCGGAAAAGTATAAAAAATGATTTTTAAAATTAACTGAAAAACAAAATGGCAAAGCCGATAAGGGCAAAAAGGCAGCCTAAAAACAGGGGAATGTAAATAAGAAAATTGCTTTTCTTCACTAAAACCGCTTTATAAGGCTTTTCAGGATTGTAATAAACCGTTACCTCTTTCCCTACAGAATATTTTTTTATAATCCTTTCAGCCTTGCGGGGGTTATCGTAACTTAAATCCATAAAACCGTAATCCGTAGAGGTGTACTCCTTTCCTTCAACCTCATATTTGTATGTAATAACCGGCGCAAACATTGCTTGATTGTTATCTAAATCCGGATGGCTTACAACCTTTGAATCAACAACTATCCCTTTTGTTTCAACCCATTTTTCAACCTTTCTTGCACCTTTTACAAAAAAATACCCTATAAAAACAAACATTCCCCCCACTACAAAAAAAATAACCCCTAAAAATACAACCATAACTTACCCCACATATGCTAATAGAGTTTGATATTTTATTTTACTATTTTAAAACCTGAAAACAAAAAGCAGATTTTCTATGCAAAAAACAAAAGTGCCGCGCCTATAACGGTGAAAAGCCCTCCTAAAATTTGAGGTATGTAAATAAAAAAACTGCTATTTTTTACCAGAACCGCTTTGTAAGGGTTTTCAGGATTATAATAAACCGTTATTTCCTTCCCTACAGGGTACTTTTTTACAATATCTTCCGCCTTGCGGGGGTTATTATAACTCATGTTCATAAAACCGTAATCGGAAGAGGTGTATTCCTTTCCCCCAACCTTAAACCTGTAAGTAATAGCCGGCGCAAACATTGTCTGGTTGCTCTCAGAATCCAGGTGGCTTACAACCTTTGAATCAACAACTACACCCTTTGTTGCAGGCCACTTCTCCACCTTTTTTGCCCCTTTAACCACATAATAGCCTACAAAAACAAAAATCAACCCTATTACAAGAAAAATAACCCCCACAATTTTACCTGTTTTACCCATAATCCCTCCTAATTACAGTTTGCCCTTCCTTTATATCCGAATTTAATCCCGTCAATTAAAATTGCCCCTCTACCGATAACCCTGTAACCTCTTTCGTCATTTTCCCCCTGATTGGTTGTAAAAATCAAAGTTCCCTGTTGCTTATTCCCGACTATCCGCCAGGTTCCCGAAGAGCCGTCATTACCTGCGGCACCCCATCCGCCTGTGTTGTTGCCGCCGCTATCGGTAAAGTTTCCGCCGTATGAACTTTCGGAATAATAACTGTACCTACCGTTAAGGCAAAGCATTAACTTCCTCTCGGTTGAACCTACATAGGAATAATACTCCCCTGCAATCCACTGCATTAACGAAGCATCTGTTTTAGGCTTAAAGAATTTAACACTGTTTGCCAATTCAATAGCGCTTTTCTTATGAGCGGCAGAATACTTCTCCGTTGTGGTAACGCACATAGCCATAAAACCGCCGCCGTTAGGTGAAACAACCCCCACAACATAGGCCTTTGCGGGAACATTCTGAAATGTGCCTGAAAACTCGCCGCCTACCGCATACTGCCCCACTTTTTCAATATCGCTTGAAGCGTGCATATTTGTACTTTTGTCAACAAATCCCTCGGCAGCAGCCGCAACCAATTGATTAAAAGAATTATAACTGTGCGGAAGCATTAAAATATAACCGGGAATAGAGTTAGAACCCATAAAATAATTTCCCGTCTTCGTGTCTTTCTTTGCAATCCAGCCTCGCGGCGGAACAAAACTTAACCCCATAGAATCAACAACTATCCTGTTTCCCCCGCTTTGTGAATTTCCGGAAGCATAGCCCTCACTTGCAGAAGGCTTTTTAGCAAGAGGGTTTTGTTTTTTACGAGTTAGAGGGTTAGAGGAAGCGCCTACCCTTTTCAAAGTATAAACAGTGCCCCCAGTCTCAAAAAGAAGGGAATTGCCCTTTAACTCACTTTGAAAATTATAATTACCGTTTCCCGTTGAAAAAACACCAGACATTCTGCTGCCTGAGCATTTCCCCTTTATCCTGTAATTCCCGCCGTTAAAAGACAAACTCCCAGAAACCGAGTTTCCCGACTGATTGAGAGAGATTTTCAAGCCGTCGCCGGAAAAATTCCCTGAAAAATTACCGCTTTTCGGTTTTGCAAGAGGGTTTGAATAAGAATTGTTCCTCGGTTGAACCGCTCCTCCGCTTTTTTTAAAAACCAACTCCCTTACTTTTGACCAGTCGGGAGTACCGTCCGATTTAGGCTCAATTATCTGAAAATAAAGGGAATTATCCTCAAAATACATATTAAAAAAAACAGCGACATTATTCCCGTAACACTTTCCCGCCGCAAAATTCCCTTCAACCTTTCCTTGCAACTTAAAATCCGCACCCGTTGTCCCAGTTAACCCGCCTGAAACACTTTTACCTTTCTGTTTAATAAACAAATAAAGTTTTACATTGTTGGCACTCATTGTATAACTCCCTGAAAAATCCACGGCAAAAAGGGAGACACACATACAAAAAACCAAAACCACAGATGCCTTTCTTACCTGATGCAACATACACTCTCCAATCCTCAGGGAGCCCCACATCCCTAATTTTTCATTAAAAGCAATTTGATACAATCTTACCCTTTTTTACTAAAAAAGTAAAACAACTTAAAAAAAGGGGGAATAACTCCCAAAAAATTGCAAAATAAAATCACACAAAAAACAAAGTTAATTTAAGAAGAAACTCCACCACACATTTCAAAAACCACAAAAACAATGCAATAGCAAGAATTAAAGGCCCTAATGTGTCAATCTTTCCATATAAAGG
>WFPG01000214.1 GCA_015487755.1 Acidobacteriota bacterium | reverse complement strand
TCAAATGATAGGGTTATTTTTCGCAAATATTTTAAGCCTTTCTTCAAGTATGGGCATCTCCTCCATCTGGATAAGGGATGTGCATGCCCTTATTCCTTCTTTCCTGTCGCTTCCAGCAATTATAAGTGAGATTGCACTAATTCCGTGTATTAACAACTCTTCAAGAAGTTTGTCTGCGTCCATTCCGGGGTATGAGAGTGTGAAATAAAAACCGTCGGCAATAGGCTCGTCTAAATCTTTATCGTAAACAATTTTAAAACCGTACTTTGTAAACAACTGTTTCATAATCTTTGCCTTTTCCCCGTAAGGCTTAACATAGTCAACAAAGTTTATCTTTCCGTCATTAGCCGCTTTAAGCATTGCAGCAAGGGCGTATTGAGCCGAATGGGAAGTGCCTGAAGAGAGCGAGTAAACAGCACCGAATATTAAAGCGTCTCCCAGCCTATCTGAAGTGTAATACCTTAAAAGCCCTTTCTCTCTTTTTTCCCAAACATGGTCGGAAACAACTATCATTGCAATCCTTTCCCCTGCGTATGAGAAAAACTTTGAAGAAGATATAAGAAGAACATAGTTATCCGTATACTTTGCCACAGTTGGCTGATAAGGGGGCTCGCCAGGTTTTGAATAGTCTTTCCTGAAGTCCATTCCGAAGTATGCAAGGTCTTCAATAACTATCACATCGTACTCGTTTGCAAGCCTGCCAATAATCTGCAACTCTTCATCGGTAAAGGTAATCCATGTAGGGTTGTTGGGGTTTGAGTAAAGTATTGAAGAAACTTTGCCTGTATCAAGAAATTCCCTTAATTTTGCCTCTAACTTTTTCCCCCTGTAATTGTAAACATCAAAACTCATATAATCATGCCCTAAAACCTTGCACTGCTGCTTTTGAACGGGAAAACCCGGGTCAATAAAGAGAGTTCCTTCCCTTTCAGGCCACATTCTGTTTATAGTCATAAAGCAAACAAAAGCCCCCATCATTGAGCCTACAGTAGGGACACAGTGCTCTGCGTCAACATCTATGTCAAGAAACAGTTTTACAAACCTTGAAATTTCTTTCTTTAATTCGGGAACACCCTGAATGTCGGGATAGATTGCAGAAACCCCCTTTTTTAAAGCCTCAATTTGCGCTTCCACACCTTCTTTTAAAGGGGGCAATCCCGGAATACCCATTTCCATTCTAATAAATTTTTCCCCTGTATCCTTTTCAAGTGTATCCGCTAACTTTTTTATCTCCCTTATAGACGCTGTTGCAAGGCTGTTTATTGAACTTTCATTTAATCTTTTTTTAAAAAGTTCCCTATCTATTGGTATAGCCACAATCTCCTCCCCTTACTTTTTTAAAAAACTCATTTATCTTTTAGCACAAAATTTTTATTTTTAAAGGAAAAGTTTAAAAAACAAACCTAAAATACATTTTTTCAATGGGGCAAATCGGTTTTCTATCCCTCAAAACCTAATTCTTTTGCGTTTTCGGTTAAAGCGGTTATTACATTCTGTATATGCTCTTCAAGGGGAATGCCTAATTCTTCCGCCCCTTGCTTTATCTCTTCCCTGTTAACCTGCCTTGCAAAAGCCTTGTCCTTCATCTTCTTTTTAACCGATTTTACCTTAACATCCCCTATAAGTTTTGAAGGCCTGACAAGGGCAACCGCAATAACAAAGCCGCTTAATTCGTCAACTGCAAAAAGTGTTTTTGCCATCAGTGTTTTTCTTTCAACATTTGTGTATGAGGCATGCCCTAAAACGGCATCTATAAACTCTCTGTCAAAGCCTTGCTGTTCAAGTATTTCTGCGCCTTTGTACGGATGGTTTTCAGGAAATTTCTCATAATCAAAATCATGAAGCAAGCCGCAGGCATACCACCTTTCTTCGTCTTCTCCGAATTTTCTTGCATACCACCTCATAGAAGAGGCAACCGCTTTAAGGTGTTTTTTCAGTGAATCGCTTTCAACATATTCGTTTACAAGGTTTTCAGCCTTTTCAATTATGTTTTCCATTATCTCCCCCTTATTCAACAGGCTCAAACTTTGCCGTAAAATGCCTTAGAAATGGCGGCTCCCATGTAATTCTCATACCCTTTGCATTTTCTCTATCTTTAAATGTCTCAATTATCTTTTCAATAGCGTAATCAAAGTGGCTTTGAGTGTAAACCCTTCTGGGGAAAGCAAGCCTTACCAATTCCATAGGTGCGGGAATTTCTTTTCCTGTCTCTTTATCTTTCTTGCCGAACATTACGCTTCCAATCTCAACCCCTCTTATCCCGCCTTTCTTATAAAGTTCACAAACAAGTGTCTGGCCTGGAAACTGGGAAGGGGGAATGTGGGGATAAAAAGCCTTTGCGTCTATGTAAACCGCATGGCCTCCTGTAGGCCTTATAATGCTTATCCCTGCGGCAGTGAGCCTTTCACCCATGTATTCTGCTGTCCTCAACCTGTACTTTAAGTAATCCTCGTTTAAAACCTCTTCCAAGCCTACCGCAAGTGCTTCAAGGTCTCTCCCAGCAAGTCCACCGTATGAGGGAAAGCCTTCGGTTAAAATAAGCAATGTCCTTGCCTTCATGGCTAACTCGTCGTCATTCATAGCAAGAAAACCGCCTATATTTACAAGCCCGTCTTTTTTTGCACTCATTGTGCATCCGTCTGCGTATGAGAATATCTCCTGAGCAATCTCCAAAACCGCTTTGTCCTGATATCCCTTTTCCCTCAATTTAATAAAGTATGCGTTTTCGGCAAACCTGCATGCGTCAATGAAAAACGGGATATTGTACTTATGAAGCAGTTTTGAAACCTCTTTAATATTCTCCATTGAGACAGGCTGACCGCCGCCTGAATTGTTTGTTATGGTAATCATTCCGAGGGGGATTCTATCATGGTATTTTTCAAGCAATTCTTCCAGTTTGGCTAAATCCATATTCCCCTTAAACGGGTGCTTAAGTTCGGGGATTTTCCCCTCAGGAATAACTAAATCAACAGCCTCTGCCTCATTAAACTCAATATTTGCCCTTGTTGTGTCAAAGTGTGTGTTGTTGGGGACAATATCCCCTTTATTAACCATTATTGAGAATAGAATCCTTTCGGCAGCCCTGCCCTGATGGGTGGGGATAATATGCTTAAACCCTGTAATCTTCTTAACAACAGATTCAAACCTGAAAAAACTCCTGCTTCCCGCATATGATTCGTCTCCCTGCATTAAAGCACCCCACTGCCTGTCGCTCATAGCCCCTGTACCTGAATCTGTCAAAAAGTCTATTAAAATATCGTCAGATTTAATCAAAAAAGGGTTATAATGCGCATCTTTTAAAATTTTCTCTCTCTCCTCTTCAGTTGTCTGCCTTATAGGCTCAACAACCTTAATTCTAAAAGGCTCAATAATAATGCTCATTCAATCTCCCCCTTGTTTCTCTTTTTTACATAGCGATACTGTTTTACAAAATCTTTTATCCTGTAATAAAGGTGGGTTTCGGTTAACTTTAACTCGTCTAACAACTCTTCGGGGCTTCCCTGGTGAACAATTCTGTCGGGAATACCCAGCCTTAAAACAGGCACAAGCACATTGTTATCCTGCAACAATTCCAGAACTGCGCTACCGAAACCGCCGTTTAAAATACCCTCTTCCGCAGTGATAACAACCCCGCATTCTTCTGCGGATTTCAAAATCTCGCTCTCGTCCAGGGGCTTTATAAACCTTGCGTCAACAACCTTAATAAAAATGCCGTCTTTCTCAAGTTTATCGGCAACCCTCTTTGCTTTCCAAACCATAGAGCCTATTGCAAAAATTACCGCATCCTCACCGTCTTTCAAAACCCTGCTTTTGCCTATCTTTATCTCTTTAAAATCTTTATCTAAAGCAACTCCTTCAGCCGAGCCTCTCGGATACCTTATTGAGCAGGGGAAAGACAACTTGCTCGCCGTGTAAAGCATATGCCTTAACTCGTTTTCGTCAGCAGGCGCCATCATAACAATGTTAGGTACAGGCCTTAAATATGCTATATCGTACAACCCGTGGTGAGTTTCTCCGTCAGCACCTACAACCCCCCCTCTGTCCATGCAAAAGACAACAGGAAGGTTCATTAAACACACATCATGAATAACCTGGTCGTAAGCCCTCTGCAAAAATGTGGAATAAATAGCCACAAAAGGCTTTTTACCCTTAATTGCAAGCCCACCTGCCATAGTTACCGCATGCTGTTCAGCAATGCCCACATCAAAAAACCTATCGGGGAATATCTTTGCAAACTCGGTTAACCCTGTCCCGGAAGGCATTGCGGCGGTTATTGCTACAATGTCGGGATTTTTTTCAGCCAACTCAATTACTGTTTTTCCGAAAACAGAGGTATAACTTGGCGCACTCTTTGCAGACTTATAAACCTCACCGGTTTTCTTGTCAAAGGGAGAAATACCGTGCCACTTTTCAGGCATCTTTTCGGAAAACCTATACCCCTTGCCCTTTTTGGTTTTTATGTGGATTAAAACCGGGTCTTCATAATCTTTATACTTTTCAAAAACCTCAATCAACTTATCAATATCATGCCCGTCAATGGGGCCTACATACTTAAACCCCAACTCTTCAAAAAGCATTCCGGGAACAAAAAGCCTTTTAATAGTCTCTTCCATTCCCTTTGCCATTTTTATCATAGGCGTCCCTATTGTCCCCATTGACTTTAAGACACTCTCAATCCTGTCCCTCATTTTCTTGTAAAATTGGCCTGAAAGTATCTGGTTTAAGTATCCGTTCAAAGCGCCTACATTGGGGGCAATAGACATATCGTTGTCGTTTAAAATAACCATCATCTTCTTTTTCAAATGCCCTGCCTGATTCATTCCCTCAAAGGCAAGGCCTGCAGTTAAAGAACCGTCGCCAATAAACGCTATAACCTGATAATCTTCGTTGTTCAAATCCCTTGCAATAGCCATTCCCAGTGACGCTGAAATTGAAGTGGAAGAATGCCCTGTATTGAAATGGTCATACTCGCTTTCGGTAATTTTCGGGAAACCTGATAAGCCGTTAAACTTCCTTAAAGTATGAAATTTGTCTTTTCTTCCAGTAAGCATTTTATGGACATAAGCCTGATGCCCTACATCCCAGACAATTCTATCCTTTTTAAAATCAAACACATAGTGAAGGGCAATAGTTGCTTCAACAACCCCCAAAGAAGATGCGAGGTGCCCCCCCGTCTTTGAGACAGAGTCAATGATAAATTCCCTTATCTCTTTTGCCAGAACTTCCAATTCTTTTTTGTCTAATTTCTTTAAATCATAAGGCGAATTAACCCTCTCAATATAAGCCATAACGTACTCCAACCAATAATTTTTATCATCTTAATAATATCACAATAAAACAAAATTAAACAGAAAGACAAAGGGGCATTAACGCTTAAATTCTGAAGCAATTTTCAGGAATTTAAAATAGTTCATACAATGGGGGAAAAAGCGCTTTTGTTTAATTTTTTATAGATACCTTGAAAATGCACAGCAAAAATCCTTTTGTTTTCTATGTATTAATAC
>WFPG01000213.1 GCA_015487755.1 Acidobacteriota bacterium | reverse complement strand
ATAGAGGATTTGTTAACTGAAGAAGAAAAACTGGTGTATGATACAGTTCACCAATTTGTAAATAATGAAGTAAAGCCTATAATAGCCGATTATTTTGAAAGAGGGGAATTCCCCTTACACCTTATTAAAAAACTTGGAGAATTAGGCTTTTTAGGAAGCACTTTAAGCGAGTACGGCGGTGCGGGGCTTTCAAATGTCGCATACGGCTTAATAAACCAGGAGTTAGAAAGGGGCGACAGCGGGTTAAGAAGTTTTGTTTCCGTTCAATCTTCCCTTGTAATCTACCCTATATATGCTTTCGGTTCTGAAAAACAGAAAGAAAAATACCTGCCCGGGTTGATAAACGGCGAACTTGTGGGGTGTTTCGGGTTAACAGAGCCTGATTTCGGCTCAAACCCCGGCGGCATGAAAACAAATGCTGTAAGAAAAGGGGATAAATGGATACTAAACGGTTCAAAGATGTGGATTACAAATGCCTCTATTGCCGACATTGCGGTAGTCTGGGCTAAAACTCAAGAAGGCATTCAGGGTTTTATAGTTGAAAAGGGAATGAAAGGGTTTTTTGCACCTGAAATTAAACATAAGTTAAGTTTAAGGGCATCTGTAACAGGGGAGTTGATATTTGAAGATGTGGAAGTGCCTGAAGAAAACAGGTTGCCGAAAGCGAAAGGGTTAAAATACCCCCTTATGTGTTTAACACAGGCGAGATACGGAATAGGCTGGGGTGCTTTAGGGGCAGCAATAGACTGCTATCTAACAGCAGTTGACTATGCAAAAACAAGAATACAATTTGATGTTCCTATAGCAAGGTTTCAACTTGTCCAGAAAAAACTTGCCGATATGCTTACCGAGATTACTAAAGCACAACTTCTTGCATTGCAGATAGGAAGGTTAAAAGACAGCGGCAATTATACCCATTACATGATATCAATGCTTAAAATGAACAATGTAAGGATTGCCCTTGACATTGCAAGAACTGCAAGGGATATTTTAGGGGCAAACGGTATTTCTCTGGAATACCCTGTAATAAGGCACATGGTGAACCTTGAATCTGTAAAAACCTATGAGGGGACTGAAGATATACACACTTTAATTTTAGGGCAATATATAACGGGATACCAGGCTTTTAGCCTTCTAAAATAAACGGGAGGAATTATGCCAAAAAATATTGAAGATGCATTGGCAGGTGATTTTTTAAGGGTAGCCGAAATGGCGGCTATTGCAGCCGCAAGGACAGTGGGCAAAGGAGATAGAAAATATTCTGACAAAGTAGCGGTTGAGGCTATGAGAAAAGAATTAGACAATGTGGAAATTGAAGGTACTGTTGTAATAGGAGAAGGGGAAAGAGATAAAGCCCCCATGCTCTATATAGGTGAAAAAGTAGGAACAGGAAAAGGGCCGCAAATAGACATTGCTGTTGACCCTCTTGAAGGAACAAATTTGTGCGCAACAGGTGCTAATAACGCTATTGCAGTTATTGCCGCATCGGAGAAAGGCGGTTTATTAAATGCACCTGATATTTACATGGAAAAAATCATTGTCCCCCCCCCTGCAAAAGGTAAAGTAAGCCTTGATTTGTCGGTTGAAGAAAATTTAAAGATTATTGCTGAAAGCCTTGACAGAAAGGTTGAGGATTTAACGGTAATTGTACTTGATAGGCCGAGGCATCAAGAGTTGATTGCAAGGATCAGGGAAGCGGGAGCAAGAATAAACCTTATCGGTGACGGTGATTTAAGTGCAGGGATTTCAGTTGCGGTAAGAGGAACAGGGGTACATGCCGTTTTCGGAATAGGCGGGGCTCCTGAGGGTGTTTTAACCGCCGCAGCATTAAGGTGCCTTGGCGGAGAGATACAGGGTAGGCTTATTGTTAAAGATGAGGCAACCTGGGACAGAATGCAAAAGATGGGGATTAAAGACCCGAATAAAATTTATACAACCGAAGAGCTTGCAAGCGGGGATAACATTATCTTTGTAGCGACAGGAGTTACCAACGGGAACCTTTTAAAAGGAGTGAGGTTTTTCGGGGAAGGGATTAGGGTTAATTCCCTTGTTATGAGATTGAACCAGAGAAGGATAAGGTTTATTGACACAATTTACCTGAACGAAGATATAGGACAGGGTGTGATGTTTTGATTTTTTTAAATAAAAATATTGACAAACAATATTAGATTTTTTAAACTGATTTTACTATCACTTATGAAAGGTTGCATATGGCAAAAAAGTTAGGTGATTTATTAGTTGAAGCCGGTTTGATAACCAAGGAACAATTGCAGGAAGCGTTGGAAGTACAGAAAAAGGATAATGAGCGATTAGGTACCATTCTTGTTAAATTAGGATATTTAACAGAGGAAGAGATAACAAGTTTTTTAAGCAAGCAGTACGGCATACCTGCCGTTAACCTTGAGCACTTTGAGATAAGCGAAGATGTAATTAAAAGAATTCCTTCAGATATTGCAAGAAAGTATATGCTTATCCCTATTACCAGAACAGGT
>WFPG01000212.1 GCA_015487755.1 Acidobacteriota bacterium | reverse complement strand
CCACTTCAACTTCTTTAAGTACTTCTAGAACTTTTTCTGCTGCTTTGAGTATTTTAGAGTTCTCCTTTTGATTAAAGCTCACACTATAGCTTTATTTTGCCAATATAAATTGATTTTGTCGTGCACCACCTAGAACTATACCACCTACTTGCCACGACGAGTTGACTAATAAGTAACATGCGGAGTTTTGCCGGCGGATGCTTAGTAACATGCGGAGATCTTTATAAATGCTTTAAAAATAGCAGGCTGAAATAATTTTTCTCCTTCTTTTTTGGATGTGGTAACACGTGGAGTTTTTCCAGCTGTTACTAAAATATAAAACAAAAATTATATATACTATTAGTTAATAACAAGAACTATGGTAAAAGTCCACTTAACCATAAGCTTGGAGCACGATGCCTATGAAACCCTTTACAACCTTAGCAAAGGGTTAGGAGTTAGTAAATCAACAGTAGTCAATTTTATGCTAAAAAACCCAGCAAATGCTTATTTACTCCATCTCTTTGCTCACTTTCTTCGAATTTTAAAAAATGAAAACGACTGTGGAGGAATTTAAAAAAATGTTAAGGAGGTGAGAGAAATGGAAGATGTAAAAATAGAGAAAGCAGAAGTCGAAAAAAAAGTTGTTGAAGATGTCGAAGAGGAGAAAAAAGAGCCAACAACCAAAGAAATAGAGGAAGCGATAATAAAAACTGCAGAATTTGACGAAAGAATAAGAGAAGCGGTCAGATCAGCAATTAAAGAAGTTTTTGAAGAGTTTTTAACAACAGAAAAAGAAAAGGAAGAAGAATCGATTGGAATGGAAACTAAAAAAGAAGAATTCCCAAAATGCCCAAGGAACTTATCATGGTTGCAGAAAATGTTTGAAATATTTCCAGAAGAGATCTTGAAAAACAGCAAACTATGGAAATACAAACATTGCCTTGAGCAGAAGGAAAATGAATAACCTTTTTATTTTTGGTTTAGTTAGATTAAACGGGGCTGGCAGTGGGGGGCTGCCAGCCCCAAAACCCAAAAGGGAAAGGAGGACCACCCTTGAAAGGAAGTTTTACAAAATATGATATAAGGGTTACCCTTGGAGGAGAAAACCTACATTATATTAGAATTGAACCTATAGCGACAAACCTATATCAGACCGATGAATTTGGAAGGGAAATCGTTTATACACCGATTACAATTCTCTCAGATGCTCTTTTGCCTGGAAAAGGTCAAAGAGGTAAAAACTGCGGTAAAATAGCCGCTATAGGGGTTTGTCCAAAGTGTGGCAACGTGGTTTTGGTTAGGTCAAGTTGCTATCAGCCTCTATGTCCTTCTTGCTGGCATAAGTGGAGAATGAGAAGAGCCAAAGCCATTTTAACAAAATTGGAAGGATTTAGAAGGTATAAATTTGCAACAACGGGAAGAAATTGGAGAGTTGTAAAATTCCACCATGTTGTGGTTTCTCCACCTCAAAACCTTGAATATGCTCTCTCAGTCGAGGCAAAGACCCCTGAAAAGAAAAGAGTTCTCGATAAGCTGTTTAAAGACGTAAAAGCAATTTTGGAAACTGTTGGAGCCTATTACGGTGGATATATCATTTTCCACCCGTTTAGATTGAAAGATGAAGACGAATTCGAAGGGGATTTCGAAAAAGAAGCTCGAAAATGGAGAGAAATCCTGAAAAAAGATAATTGGATGGATTACGTTAAGTTTAGCCCTCATTTTCATTGTTTTGTTGTGGCAAGCTCAATTGACGGGAACGTTTGCAAACGAATCTATGAAAAAACGGGCTGGATAGTCCATAGGATTACGAAACCGAACACCAATGTTTCAATTGGCAATTTGTTTGACTTGGCAAGGAGTTTGCTTTATTGCATGTCACACATGGGGATTTATCCCGAAAAATACCGAACTGCACGATGGTTTGGGGAAATCGCCAGTTTTGTGACCCTAAAAAAGGAAATTGAGCGAGATGTTATTGTTGCTTTGTTAAAGGCTCAAAATAGGCTTAAAGACGCTCCTAAAGTCGTTTTGGGTAAAGTCCCTCTTATTTGTGCTAAATGCGGGGCTGAGCTAAAGCTGATTTACGTGAAAAAGGTTGAAGAAGCTGAGCTTGAAAGGTTGAAAAGCTTGCGACAAAGTAAGGCGCCTCCCCCCGACGAGCCGAAGCAGGATAAGAATGGGTAACCTGCTTCGAGAATTGGTAGTTTGAACGGATTCAATTAGCTTAGACTATATTATCAAGAAGATGAGTCCAAAAGTCTCTTCCAACGCCAGTATCCTTCAATATCTTTCTTAAAAGCCTCTAATCTAGCTCTAATTTGCTTTTCTTCTCTCAAAACTCTCTCATGAATCCTCTTGACAATATTCCTCTCAAAATACTCATCGTCAACTCTGTCTCTACATTCAATTGGATATCCTAAAACCTTTACAGCTTTATCAATTAACTCCTTATAGGTTGGAGAATAAATAGCTGTTTTGTAAACAACATAAAAGCCACCTAACTTTTTGATAGCATTGATTTGAGAGGGATTCAACCATCGTGCAATAATCAGTGGAATTAACCCAAGATCTACCATAACAACGATTTTTTCAAACAATTCACTGGGATACGGAAGTTTGTTCTTGACCTCCACACCATAAGCTATCCCATCTTTTTCAACGATAAAGTCAATCCCAACTTTCGTGTCACGTGTGGCCTCTAAATCTCTAAATTTTCGGACATTTCCTATTTCTTCAATTTTTTCTGGATAAACATTCCATCCCCTTTCCTTAAATGCGTTATACCAAACTTCTTCAGCGTATTGACCCATAGCAGAACTTATTTCAATTACAGCCACAGCAAGCTCAAATTTCTCCCGCATTTTAGGTAAAAGGGAACGGTAATTACTTCCAGGGAGAGCGTAAAACGTATTCGGTGCTTCTTCCTTACCTTTCCTTCCAGGTAAATGATATTGCTTAACTTTTCCTTCCCTTCTGAGTTTCGTGATGGCTTGCCCAATTTTATCGTGTGGGAACTCACTCTCCAGTCGATATCTTAATTCTCTATCATAAGCCACTTCAACTTCTTTAAGTACTTCTAGAACTTTTTCTGCTGCTTTGAGTATTTTAGAGTTCTCCTTTTGATTAAAGCTCACACTATAGCTTTATTTTGCCAATATAAATTGATTTTGTCGTGCACCACCTAGAACTATACCACCTACTTG
>WFPG01000211.1 GCA_015487755.1 Acidobacteriota bacterium | reverse complement strand
GTTTGTGAGTATTGCTTTTTTAAAAGGTATTTCAGGTGAATTAAAAGGGGTTGAAAACCTTATTGCCGAAAGGCTTAAATCAGATTATGCAGAAGTATCCCCTCTTGTAAACCATTCCCTAAAAAAAACAGGCAAGATGTTAAGGCCTGCCTTTGCGATTTTATTCGGCAAATTGGTTAAGATTGAAGATGAAAAGAGCATAAAGATAGGCGCTACATTGGAACTTTTGCATAATTCAACATTGGTGCACGACGATGTTATAGACAATGCCGACATAAGAAGGGGGCAGAAGACACACAACTCAATCTGGGACAATACAATTACCGTTCTTTACGGTGATTATATGTTTGCCACTTCAATGACTATCGCCGTTGAATTAAATAGTGTTGAGGTTTTAAAAAGAATTGCCTATGTGGCGAAATCTCTTGTTACAGGGGAGTTGATTCAAAATGCAAATGCCTTTAACTTTCCACCTAAAAAAGAGGTTTACTTTGAAATTATAAAACTTAAAACAGCGGTTTTGTTTTCCGCATGTTGTTCCCTACCTTTAGTTGTTGCAGGCAAAGAAGAATTGCTTCCCCTTGCGGAAAAATTCGGGGAAAAACTTGGTATTGCCTTTCAGATTGTTGATGATTGCCTTGATTTTAAGGCGGATTTGAAAAAATTAGGGAAGCCTAAACTTATAGACTTGCCTGAAGGAAAGGCTACCTTGCCTGTGCTACTTGCTATGGAAAACGAGGAGAAAGAAGTCATTGATATAGTGAAAAGGGTTTTTAAATCAAAGGGTGAGGTTTTTGAAGAAAAAGACAAAAAAAACCTTGTGAAAATCCTTGAGAATAAAGGCTATTTGAAAGAAGCGTTTAATTACGCGAAAGCCTTAATCTCAGAAAATATGCAAATACTTGAAAAGTTTGAACAAAATGAATATAGAGACACTTTATTTAAAATCTGTGATTTTATTATAGACAGGGAGTTTTAATGAAGCCTCCGAAAAGTGCAGGGGAGAGAGAAAGAAAATTATGGCTTGAAATAGATGAAAACAACATTCCTTCCCATGTCGCAATTATTATGGACGGAAACGGAAGGTGGGCTAAAAAGAGGGGGCTTTCAAGGATAAAAGGCCACAAAGCGGGAGCAAAGGCTATAGAAAACGCACTTGACTCCGCTTTGCATTTAGGGGTAAAGGTAATAACAGTCTATGCTTTTTCAACCGAAAACTGGGTAAGGCCTGAATATGAAGTCTCGGTTTTAATGACTTTGCTCTTTCAGTTTTTAAAATTGCAGAAGAAAAAATTGCTGGATAAGGATATTAAACTCTCAATAATAGGGGATAGAAGCAAACTTCCCCTGTTTGTGAACAGAGAGATAGACAATGTTCTTGAAGAAACTAAAAACAATAATTCCCTTATTTTTAACATTGCCTTAAATTACGGGGGAAGGGCGGAAATTATCAATGCGGTTAAGGGGATAATTGAAAAAGGATTAAAAAAAGAGGACATAAGTGAAGAGGTTTTCTCAAAATTTCTTTACACAAAAGATTTGCCGGACCCTGACCTTTTGATAAGGACAAGCGGGGAGATACGAGTTTCAAATTTTCTGTTGTGGCAAATTGCATATGCAGAACTGTATTTTACCGATGTTCTCTGGCCTGATTTTGATACAATAGAAATGCTTAAAGCGATAATTGAATATCAAAAAAGAGAAAGAAGATTTGGGGGTACAGGTGGCATTTAATTTGAAATCTTTTATTTTAAGGGCTATTTCGGCAATAGTTTTTGTTCCGCTTTTTTTTGTTATTGTTAAGTACTTACCTGTTTATTACTTTTATTTCCTTGTAATAATCGCAATATTTTTAGGTATTCAGGAGTTTAAAAGCCTTTCTGTGCATGTAGGGGCAAACTTTTACACTATTCCCGCTTTTATTCTTGCCGCTTTAATTCCCACAAGTTTTATTGTAAATTTCCTTTCTTTTGAGTTTGTTATTTCAGCCGGTTTTGTTTTTCTTTTAATTTACGCCTTTTTCAAAGACCCTGATACAGAGAAATCGCTGCAATCGGTTGCTTTATCCCTTTTAGGGGCTTTATACCTTGGAATCCCTTTAGGCTATCAGGTTGCTTTGAAAAACTCCAACAGGCTCTATGACGGGTTAGGGGCAGACCTTGTGTTTTTATTGTATGCGGTTATATGGTTCGGTGATTCAGGGGCATACTGGATAGGGAGTATGTTCGGCAAGCACAAACTTGCACCTAAAATAAGCCCTAAAAAATCAATAGAAGGGGCTGTCGGCAATATTGTTTTTAACTTTTTAGGGGCAACACTTGCAAAAATGTGGTTTTTTACAAGGCTGACATGGCACGATGTTATAGCCATTACTCTTATAATCGGAATAAGCGGGATTATAGGCGATTTAATAGAGTCATTGTGGAAAAGGTGTGCAGGAGTTAAAGACAGCGCAACTTTAATTCCGGGGCACGGGGGCATTCTTGACAGGCTTGACTCATTTGTTCTTTCTTCTCCGCTTTTATACTTTTACTTCCTTTACATAATGTAGAGTATTATGAAAACACTGAAGATATACGGCTCAACCGGCTCAATCGGCAAAAGTTGTTTAAAACTGCTTAAATTAAAGAATAATGATTTTTCTATAAAACTCCTTGCGGCAGGAAACAACCTTGATTTATTGAAAAAACAGATTGTAGAGTTTGAGCCTGAATTTGCGACAATTAACAACAAAGAAAAAGCAAAGGCTTTAAAAGATTTTTTAGATGAGGAAAACCTGAAGACGGAGTTTATTCCCTTTGATAAATCATACGAAATAAATTGCGATATAACATTGTCTGCAATTGTGGGAAGTGCCGGTTTAATTCCAACTTTCAAGTCCATTCCCTATACAAAAAGGCTTGCGCTTGCCAACAAAGAGTCTATGGTGCTTGCAGGGGAGTTTATAAACAAAGAGTGTGAAATGCACGGTACTGAACTTATACCTGTTGACAGCGAGCATAACGCAATTCACCAGGCTTTAAGGGCAGGGGGAAAAGAAGAGGTTAAATCACTTATTTTAACAGCGTCTGGCGGCCCTTTTTTCGGGAAAACAATGAACCAGTTGAAAGAGGTTAGTGTTGAAGAGACATTAAACCACCCTACATGGGAAATGGGCAAAAAGATTACCGTTGATTCCGCAACCTTGATGAACAAAGGGCTTGAGGTAATAGAGGCTCATTTCCTTTTCGGTGTTGATTATTCACATATTAAGGTTAAAATTCATCCTCAAAGCATTGTTCATTCAATGGTTGAATTTGTTGACGGCTCTATAATATGCCAGATGGGGAAGACCGATATGATGCTTCCGATTCAATACGCACTTTACTTTCCCCAAAGGGTTTACACAGAGGATTTTTCCTTTAATTTCGGAAAATCTCTAACACTTGACTTCTTTGAGCCTGATTTAGAAACCTTTAAATCTTTAAAACTTGCGTATAGTTGCGGGGAAAGGGGTATATCGGATAGAATTATTCTAAACTCTTCAAACGAAATTGCCGTCAATTACTTTTTGAAAGGGGAGATAGGTTTTTTAAATATACCGAATTTTATTGAGCATATGCTGAATAAATTAGAGAGGCCTGAAATCAACTCAATTGAAGATGTTCTTGAATTTAACGAAAGAGTAAGAAAAATAAGCATAAAGGAGGTAGAAGGTGGGAATTTTTAACTTGCCTATTATCGGCAATATTTTAGCCGTTGTTATAATGTTCGGGGTGCTTGTCACCATACACGAGTTCGGCCACTTTATTATGGCAAAGATGTTCGGGGTTTATGTTAAAACCTTTTCAATAGGGTTTGGAAAAAAACTCTTCTGCAAAAAGTGGGGGGAAACAGAGTACTGCATTTCCCTTGTGCCTTTAGGAGGGTATGTTGCAATGTTAGGGGAAGAGCCTGACGAAGCGGAAGACGATAACCCGAGAAACTTCAACAATAAAACAAAGTGGCAGAGAATCCTTATCCTTGTCATGGGGGCAACTTTAAATATTGTCCTTGCAATACTGCTTTTCACCTTTGTAAACGCAATTCATAAGCCTGTTCCAGTGTGGAAAGACAAGCCTGTTGTAGTAGGCTGGGTTGATAATGAGTCCCCCGCCTTTGTTGCAGGGTTAAAGTACGGCGATAAAATAATTTACTTTGACGATAAAAAGGTGGAAAATTGGGACCAGTTTTTAATCCTCGTTGCAACAAACCCCAACAGAACGGTTAAGTTAAGGATTGAAAGGGACGGTAATTTAATTGAAAAAGAAGTGAAAATTGTTGAAAAGGGGAAAGACAGGGCAGGATATTTAGGTGTTTTCCCTGCTTTAAGGGTTCAGGTTAGAATGGTAATGCCTGGTTCCCCCGCTGAAAAGGCGGGCATTAAGCCGGGCGATATAGTGCTTTCCGTTAACGGGAAAGAGATTGTCAAAGGGCTGGAGCAGTTTATAAATGCCGTTAAAAAAAGCGAAGGGGAGTTGGATTTAAAGGTTGAGAGAAACGGCAAGGTTTTGAATTTCAAGGTTATGCCTGAAGGGAAAGGGGAAAACAGAAAGATAGGGGTTGTAATTGAACTTCCTTACAAAATTGTAAAACTTCCTCTTCCGCAGGCATTTGTTACCGCATTGAAAGATACCAAAAAGTACACTGCTTTAACATTTAGCGTTATAGGGAAACTTTTAAAAGGCGAAATGTCAATAAGGAGCATATCGGGGCCTGTTGACATAGCAAGGATATCCGGGCAGGCTGCAAGAAGCGGAATTTCAAACTTTATCTACATAATGGGCTTAATTTCTCTCCAACTTGGCATTTTTAACCTTCTGCCTATTCCCATGCTTGACGGGGGGCATATCTTTATAATCCTTATTGAGGCAATAAGAAGGAAGGATTTAAGCGCAAAATTGAAGGAAAGGATAACGACGGTAGGGTTTTTTATTTTAATAACCTTAATGACGCTTGTAATAATAAGCGATATTCTGAAAAACCTTAATCTGAAGTGAGGAAATGTACAAAAAAAGCAAGGTAATCTATGTGGGTGGCATCCCCATAGGAGGTGGCAATCCCATAACTGTCCAAACAATGACAAAAACAGACACAAGGGATGTTGAAGCAACCTGCGAACAGATTAAGGATATAGTAGGGGCGGGGTGCGATATAGTCAGGTGTGCTATTCCCGATATGGACGCAGCGGAAAAGATAAAAGAGATTGTAAAATTCTCCCCGATTCCCGTAATTGCGGATATTCATTTTGATTACAGGCTTGCTTTGAAGTGTGCGGACAACGGGGTTTCCTGTTTAAGGATAAACCCGGGAAACATAGGAAGCAAACAGAGAATTAAAGAAGTTGTGTCTGCCTGCAAATACCACGGAATACCTATAAGGATAGGGGTAAATTCAGGCTCTTTAGAAAAAGACCTACTTGAAAAATACGGAAATACACCAAAAGCAATGGTTGAAAGCGCAAAAAGGCATATAGGCTTTCTTGAAGAGTTCGGTTTTTATGAAATCAAGGTTTCTTTAAAGTCTTCAGATGTAAAAAAAACAGTTGAGGCTTGCAGAATGTTTGCAACTCAGTTTGATTATCCCCAGCACATAGGCGTTACCGAAGCGGGGACTGAAAATATAGGAACTGTTAAATCAATTATTGGCATTGGCGCTCTTCTCCTTGACGGAATAGGGGATACTTTAAGGG
>WFPG01000210.1 GCA_015487755.1 Acidobacteriota bacterium | reverse complement strand
GTAATTACTATAGGTTACACCTTTAATATGTACAAAAAAATAAAGAAAGAGGCGGAATTAAATTAAAGAAAATCCTCAAGGTATTTATAATCAGGTGTTAACTCCCCTTTGTGGCATATAATTGCTTTTTTGATTTCGGTAGGCAACTGCAATTTCTCATAAGATACATTGAAATCTGCGTTTAAAACAGGTTTTATAAGGTTTACAAGCACGGACGAAAAGTACTCTGAAGAGTCTTTCGGCAATTCGCTTGGAAGTATGGTTACAACCATATCTGTTGCACCTTTTTCAACAATTTCGTCAACGAATTTATCTTCTTCAGGGATGTAGGTTAAAAACCCCTCGTCAGGGTCTCCGTCCCTTACAGTTAACTCAATTGAACCGTTTACATCGCAGGTGATGTCCCCTATGACTTTTAACTTTCTATTTCCTTTTAACCATAACTCTTTAAAATCTTCTAAGGTAATCAATTTCGGATACCTCGGGTCCCAGTAAATGCCGTTTACAAGTATTGAGAGTTTGGGAATGTATTTTTTAAAGTCAGGGGAGTAAAGTTCAGGGTGTTCATAATAGTGTTTAAATGTAAATTCCTGTTTTAAAGGCTTTACAAAGTGGTAAATTCTGAAAACTATTTTGTAAATTATAGGTTTTTTTGTGTCAAAATATCCGTTTAGAAGTTGCCCCGGGGTGATTTCTTCAACATGGAGCAAATCAAGTATTTCCCATGCTCCCCTTGAAACATGGCCGTAGCCTGTTATTCCAATTGTCAGCGGAAGCAATTCTTCAGGCAACCCTTTTTTCCTTATCTCATCCCCTATTTCACTTATTTCTCTTTTTGCGTGGGCAACAGATTTGTATTCATAAGCCCTTTTAACCTTTGATAAAGGGGTGTCATACCCTAACATTTTATACTTCTGCCCTGCGGCGTATAAGGTTTCTATCATCCCTGCAATGCCTGCAAACCTGCCGAAGAATATTAGCCTTTCCCCTGTTATAGTATCCTTTATCAATTCATAGTCAATAAGAGTGCAGTTTTTTTCAAGAAGGGTTTTTAACATAGGCATATTGTATTCCTGCCCTTTAATTGTGTGGGAGAAAAACATGTAAATTTTATCTTTTTCAATCTTTTCTTTGGGGATTTCTTTTACCCCGATAATAATGTCAGCGTTGTTTATATTTTTTGTTACCATTGCCCCCGCTTTTTCAAACTCTGAGTTTTCTATATATCTATGGGTTGAAGGCTCAACAATTACTTTATGTCCCTCTTCAATCAGCCTTTTTATGTGTTCAGGTATTAAAGGCACCCTTCTTTCCCATTTGCTTTTGTCTTCATTTCTAATTCCTAATATCATTGCCCCTCCGAAATTGTTTTTTTTAATTATAACATAAAGATAGGGCTTTGCCTGTTGTTTTAACTGTGTTTTAGGGTATTATAGTGGACGGGGGAAAGTATGAATTTAAGAACGGTTTTTGTGTTAATTGTAGGGATAATCTCAATTTCATTATCAGCCGTTTTTATAAGAATGTGTTCAGATATGCCTTCCCTTTCAATTGCCGTGTTCAGGCTTACTATTGCATCGCTGATTTTAATTTCAATTGCATTTTTCAAAAAAGTGAAATTAAAATCCATAGAAAAAAAAGATTTGCTTTTAATGGTGTTGGGGGGATTTTTCCTTGCATTTCACCTTGTTTCATGGATTACCTCTTTAAAGTTTACCTCGGTTGCAAACAGTGTTGCCTTAGTTACAACAAACCCTATATTTGTGGGGCTTTTTTCTGTGCTTTTATTAAAAAACAAACTTGAAAAAGAGATTGTTATCGGCATAGTTCTTTCAGTTTTAGGAAGTTTTTTAATATCAAGAGGGTATTCAGGTGCTTCAATTGAAACAACAAACCATGTTTTAGGGGATATGCTTGCCGTTTTAGGGGCGATATTTGCAAGCGGGTACATTCTTATAGGCAGCATTGTAAGGGAAAGGATTGAAACATTTGAGTATATTCTGGTTATATACACTATAACATCGGTTATTTTGATTATAATTACCCTTTTTGCCTCTTTCACCTTTATGAAGGGGCAGAATATTTTTACAGGCTTTTCGGTAAAGTCTTATCTATTTGTTTTTCTTCTTGCCGTTGTTTCTCAGTTATTAGGCCATACAAGTTTTAACTATGTTTTAAAATTCTTAAAGCCTGATTTTGTGGCAATAATAATTTTAGGCGAACCTATAGGGGCATCTATTTTTGCTTATTTGATTTTCGGGGAAACTGTTTCTCTTGTCCAATTGGTAGGTATGGCGTTTATATTTCTTGCGGTAATAATAGCGTCAAAAAAGGGCGGCAGAATTGAGGAAGTGGTGGATTAAGTCTGTCCTTAAAGATTTTTGTGTTAAAATTCCAGTATGCTGTTAGAGAAGGGATCAATAGGAAAGTACAAAATAGTAAAGAGATTAGGTAGCGGCGGATTCGGTTCCGTTTATTTAGGTATAGATACCTGGGTTAAAAGGAAGGTTGCCATAAAAGTGCCTCACAATCAGTCAGACCCTCTTGAAAAATTGCTCAAAGAGGCAAGAATTCAGGCAAAACTTCAGCACCCAAACATTGTTCAATTGTATTCAGCGGAAAGAAGAGAGAATATCTTTTTTATGGTAAGCGAGTATATTGAAGGCGGTGCTTTAGACAGATACTTAAAGGCAAAAGGCAGGCTAACATGGGACGAGGCTGTTTCAATAATATTTCAGGTTTGCGATGCCGTGCAGTATGCTCACAGTATGGGGATTATTCACAGGGATATAAGGCCTGCAAATATACTTTTAACAAGGGACAAAAGGGTTAAAATGACTGATTTCGGCACTTCAAGGCACTTAAATGTTGACTCTGTCGCAATGACAAGGGTAGGCTGTCCTCCCTATATGGCTCCCGAGCATTTTGAGGGAAAGGCTACCTTTCAATCTGATGTTTACTCAATAGGGATGATGTTTTATGAGTTGCTTGTAGGTAAACTTCCATTTTCAAACTTCAACCCTTTAAAGATTGAAGAAGAAGCAAAAAACAGGCTATTTACATCTCCCGATTTGAAGGTGGAAGGGCTAACAAAGTACAAGGCTATGGTTATAATGAAGGCTCTTGCAAAATCATTAAACGAAAGGTTTAAAACCCCACTTGAGTTGAAAAAGGCGATATTAAAGGTTTCCGAAGGGGAGATAGACGAGAAAATAATGCCTCAAAACACCCCGCAGACAGGGGAATTAAAGAAATACAAAAGGTGCTGGAATTGCGGAAAGATTATTTCCGTAAATTCAAGGGTATGTCCTCATTGTAATGAAAAACAGTAAGGAGGGGTTATGAAACTTTTAGACATTATAAATTCAAGGTTCAGTTATAGAGGCTATTTAGACAAAGAGGTTGAGCAGGAGAAGTTAAACTATATCCTTCAATGTGCAAGGCTTGCCCCGTCCGCAAAGAATTTGCAGCCCTGGAAGATTTACATTGTTAAATCAAAAGAAATGAAAGAAAAGGTGTGTTCAGCCTATGCGAGGGATTGGCTTAAAGAAGCCCCCGTAATTGCCGTTTTTGTAGGGAAAAAGGGGGCAAACTGGGTGAGGGGAGACGGTGAGGATTACCTTATGTGCGATGTTACAATAATTACCGATTACTTTGTCCTTGCGGCTGCCGAAATCGGGCTCGGTACATGCTATATAGCGGCATTTGACAGGGAGAAGTTGATTGAGGCTTTGAACCTTCCTGAAGACGAAGAGCCTTTTTTAATGACACCTTTAGGCTATCCTAAACCTGAAAGCAAAAGGGAGAGAAATAGAAAACCCTTATCGGAGATTGTTGAGGAAGTTTGATGTACTATCTTGAAACCCCGGAAAACTACTACAGAATAAAGGATTGGGGAGTAAGGTATTTTACGGTAAATGAAAAGGGAAACCTCTGCGTTAACCCTACAAAAAGGGAAGATGTATTTGTTGAAATCCCTCTTCTTGTAGAAAAGGCAAGAAAAGATTATAACTTAACCTTGCCCGTTACCTTTAACTTCGGGCAGATAATAGATTACTCAATTGCCAAGATTGTCCGTTCTTTTAATAAAGCAATCAATGAGTTTAAAGGGGCAAAGGGGTATAAGCCTGTTTATCCTGTAAAGGTTAATCAGGACGCAAAGGTTGTGGAACAGGTTTTAAAAGGGGGAAAAGAGTTCGGCATAGGCATTGAGGCAGGCTCAAAAGCGGAGTTGTGTGCAATTATTGAGAAGGCGGATAAAGAGACAACGGTTATATGCAACGGGTTTAAGGATATTGAGTATATAAAATTGATTAAAGAGGCTGCTTCTTACTTTGACGAAATCTTTCTCGTTATAGACAAGTTTTCCGAATTGTTTTTAATTGAAAAGGTTTTTAAAGGCACCGAAAAATTGCCGTATATAGGAATCAGGTGCAGGCTTCATACAAGGGGTACCGGCAAATGGGAAATGTCGGGGGGAGACTACGCCAAGTTCGGTTTAACTGCAATGGAGATTTTAAAGGCAATAGAATTCTTAAAAGAGAAAGGATTGATTGGCAGGGTAAAACTCCTTCATGCACATATCGGTTCCCAGATTACACATACCGTTAGAATTAAGGAAATGGTGTATGAGTCGGGGGTTTTGTACTGCGAGTTGAAAAAGATGGGGGTTGATATAAAGTACATAGACTTCGGCGGCGGGCTTGCTGTTGATTACGACGGGAGCAAATCTGCAACATCTTCAAGCGCAAACTACACCATTACCGAGTATGCAAACAACATTGTTTTCCATTTAAAAGAGGTGTGCGACGCAAAGGGAATTGATGTGCCCTATGTTATAACGGAAAGCGGCAGGGCAATGGTTGCCTATCACTCATTTGTTGTTTTCAATGTGTTTGAGTATGCCTCTCTATTTAAGCAAAGCGATTTGCCTGAGGGTTATGATTTTTCAAAAAACGAGATACTTTTTAACCTGAAAGACACTTACGATGTTTTAAATTCACAAAATTTGAGAGAGTACTTCCACGATGCCGTGCACTTTAAAAACAGGCTTCACACCCTTTTTAACGAGGGCATGTTAAGCCTTGAGGAAAAGGCTGTAGGGGAAGTGCTTTTCTGGAATATTGTAAAAAAAGCGGCTATTATCTCAAGGAAGATGCAGGACTTGCCTGAAGAGTTGGAAAACCTTGACACATTGCTTGCGGTGAAATATGTCGGAAATTTATCAATATTTAATTCAATCCCAGATTTTTGGGCTATTGAGCAATTATTTCCAGTTTGCCCTGTTCAAAGGCTTGATGAAATGCCTGTTGTAAATGCCACTCTGGTTGATATTACCTGCGACTCTGACGGAAAGATAGATAAATTTGTCGATTTTGCAAGGTACAGCGATGTTATTAAACTGCACAAACTCAACAACGGGGAATATCTTTTAGGGGTGTTTTTAACAGGTGCTTACCAGAAAACACTGGGGAATATTCACAACCTTTTCGGGGAAACAGCAAGTGTTTGGGTTAATGTGAAGGGCAAGAATAGTTTTGATTTTGACTTTGTTTCTCACGGGCAAAGTGTTGAGCAATTGCTTGAGTTAAAAGGGTACGGAATAGAGCCTGTAAAAGAGAAGATAAAAGACAAAGTGTTTATTGAATCAGTTTTGAAAACCGATTCTTACCTTAAAACCACAGGCAAGGTGTTTTTAAACGGCAAGGTTGAAACTGTTTCGCTAAAATACGCAATTGAGAATTTGAAATGCCCGAGGTGTAGAGGGGAATTGATTTCCCTTGTAAGCGAAGCGTCTATAGTTAGCGCTTTTAAGGTTGATAAAGAAAAGGAAGAGTTGGAGATTACCCTTGAATCCCGTGAGGCAAAGCTTGTTTTTGAAGAGTTGTTGGTAAAAAACGGTTTTGTTTTCAGGGAGATTTAAATGCTTATAGATTCCCATTGCCACCTTGATTTTTTAAAAGAAAGAGAGATTGAAAAGGCTATCTCCGTCGGGGTAAAAGGCTTTGTTATTCCCGGAATAAAAGGCTATTCTTACATTGCAAATAAGTTGTCGGAAAAGTATAAAGAGGTTTACTATGCGGTCGGGGTGCACCCGCTTTATATAAAGGAAGCGCCTAAAAGTGTTTTTGAGACTATTCTTGAGGTTGCTTCAGAGAACCCCAATTGCATTGCAATAGGGGAAATAGGGCTTGATTTTTTTGAAAAAGGTGTTGACAGGGAATTGCAGGCTTTTTACTTTGAAAAACAACTTGAGATAGCGAGAAAAACAAAGAAGCCTGTAATAATCCATTTAAGAAAGGGTTTTAAAGAGTTTCTTGACATAACCTCAAACTATAAGGATTTGACATACATTATGCATATGTTTTCAGGGAAATTAGACTTTGCAAAGGCATTGCTTAAAAGGTTTGATAAGGTTTACTTTTCATTCGGTGCCCCTGCAATAAGAAGTAATGCAAAAAAGTCGGTTGAGGTTTTAAAGGGGATTCCCGAAGAAATCGTACTTGTTGAAACTGATTCCCCCGATTTGCCGCCTGAAGGGTTTAACCCCCCTAATACACCGTCAAACCTTCCATATATTGCCGAAAAGATAGCGGAAAGGATAGGTTTAGAAAAATCTTACTTTTTTGATTTAACTTTAAAAAACACAAAAGAGGCTTTTAAGTGTTCCTTTCAAGATTAGAGATACTTTACGGAAAAGAAAATATTGAGAAACTTAAAAAAGCAAAAGTTCTGGTTGCGGGGTTAGGCGGAGTAGGTGGGATTTGTGCTGAAGCCCTTGTGAGAAGCGGGGTGGGGCATATCGGTGTCATTGACGGCGATAAGGTTGAAGAAAGCAATTTAAACAGGCAAATCCTTGCACTAAACTCAACTATGGGTTTAAACAAAACTAAAGTTTTTGAAAAAAGGGCTAAGGACATAAACCCGGAAATAAAGGTTGATACATACCCCTACTTTATAAACAAAGAAACCTTTGAAAAAGTGCCTATTGAAAATTATGACATTGTTGCAGATTGTATAGACTCTTTAATTCCAAAGTTAAATTTAATTATTCAATGCCTTGAAAACAATATTCCCGTAATTGCTTCAACAGGCTCCGGCTTTAAGAAAAAACCTGAAATGGTTAAATCAGGTTCTATCTGGGATACTAAAAACGACCCCCTTGCTTACAGAATGAGAAAAAAGTTAAGGCAATGGGGATACGGGGACAGGGATTTCACCGTAGTTTATTCCCTTGAAAAACCTGAGACAAAAGGGGAAGTAATAGGCTCAATAATGACCGTAACCGCTACATTCGGTTTGTTGATTGCCCAGAAGGTTATTGAAAAAATAATTTCTGCATAAAAAAAGGGGGCTTAAATGCCCCCTCATTTATTCAGGTTAATTTCTTATTGCCCTTCTATTGCACCCATTAAAGTATGCTCTTTGTTGCTGAAAGCGAAGTAACCGTTCATCGGGCCTGTGCCTGTTACCTGAACCCAGCCGATATTTTGCAACAAACTGTCGTCAGGGATAAACCCGTGGATTTCGTCGGATACCACATCCCCGGGCATTATGTCATGCGGGAATACACCCAGTACTGTTCCGTCCGGGCTGTATGCGGTGAAGTTTGTATTATTCCCGTTTTCTGACAAATTCCATACGCATACATATGAATCCCACATATAGGTTTCAGGTGCTATATGGGTAAAGTTAACTGCCGATAATGCTCTGTCAAAAGCGTAAAGAGTATCGAAGTACCCGTCGTTGTTTCCGTTATCGCAGTTGTTTTCAAAGTTTTCCCACACAATTAGCGGTTGTTCGGAAATGATTCTTACCGCTTTTGCCGTATCCGGGATAGCGGAGAAAATATTTGTCAATTTTTCCCTGATTTTGTTTAAAGTGTTCAATGAAACTTTCTGTTCTTCAAGCACTTCTGCGTTTTCGCCGAGAAGTTGTAAAGTCACTTCCACACTTGCGTTACCTGTATTTACCATTGCTATTGAAGTTTCCCCACCGAAGTTCTCTTCAATTCTCGGACATACATAAGTATAAAGAGCGTTTGTATCTCCGGCCATTGTGTGGACGCTTACTACATTGGTAGGACTGCCTTCCTGGTCTCCGTAAACAGGATAAACGGCAAATTGATAATCGGTATCAGGCGTTAATCCGCTTACAATAAATTGAGTGTCTGTAGTTTCACCCCACAGTTGAACCTTGTCTAATGAATTTCCGAAAGGAGTTGAAATTTCTTCTACTTCATAAATTCTGTATAAATCGGGAGCAGGGTCTAATGCGTCCCACAATAACTGTACCTCTGTAGAATTTAACACTATTGCGGAAAGAACCTTGGTTTCATCCCCTTTTACTGTGTCAGTAAGTGTCTTTGTTTGCGTGGTGCTGTCATTTTGATCGAAAGGCACTGCCGAAAGACCTGCCAACCCTACATGCGATTTGTACCCGAAAAGTTCAAAACCGATTATGTTTTTATCACTTTCCGCTACAATATACGCGGTTTCTGCGGGGAAACTGTCAAAGAAATCTTCAACTAAAGCAACCTGCTTACCGTTAGAAGGTAAATTGACTGTATTTGATGTCGCTATTTCATTTCCGTTTGAATCGTATGCTTTAAACACTACATTTGCCGCTTCGCTTGAAACATTAATTAATGCAACTCCCGTCCAGTGATTGTCGTCAACCATTATTTCCGGATAAATAAGTTTTGTGGCAGGGTCGCTGAATATTTTCACACCTACAAGTTCTTTCCAATCATTTGTGCCGAAAAGTTCAAATCCGTCTAATTTAACAGGAGTTTCAATTTTATACCATGAGGCACCTTCCGGAACATTATCGTTAAAAAGGTTTCTAACAGTTGTCACTATTTTACCCTTTGCAGGAATTGTTCTGTCAAGTGACGCCACCTCGTTTCCGTCATTGTCGTAGAATTTAAATGTAACATCCGCGTCCTGCTCTCCCGGGTTAACGACTGCAAACCCTGTCCACCAGAAATCGGTTACATCAATGTGCGGGAAGTATAGAGTGTAGTCTTCCTGTCCGCTATCCGGGACAACAACAGTGACGGATGCCGGAACTGATTTGTTTCCTGCTCTGTCTACCGCAAATACATAGTAAATATACTTTGAGCCTACCACTACATTTTCGTCAGTAAATGTTGTTTCAATAGTTGTTGCATACGCGTCTCCTTTTGATTTGAAAGGAGTGTTGACTTTTTGAATTTCGTAATGGTCTACTCCCGATATGTCGTCATAACTCATTCCCCATGTCAAAATAACATGGTCAGGTGTTGCGATATAAGTAAGGTTTGCAGGAGTTGAGGGCGGCTCATTGTCTTCCAAAGGCACTATTGTGGAGATTATGTTTGATGCTTCGGAAATGTTAGAGTTCCAGTCCTCGGCTTTAACATAGTATTCGTATGTTTCATTAGGTTGAACATCCGTGTCTTCATAACTTAACGCGTCTGTTTGTGCTATTTCAGTCCCGTTTTTAAATATATGGTACTGCTTTACTCCGCTTTCATTGTCTATTGCAGGGTCATAAGTGATAATTACGCTTGTGCTTGTAACAGATACGAATCTTAAGTTTTGAGGCGGAGTAGGCGGATTGTGGTCGTCAGACGCATTTGGCATTGTAACTTCTTTTATTTCAGAGTACCTTGACTTATTTCCTGAAGTATCTACAGCCCTTACGCAGAAGTTATAGGTTTCACCCGGTGATAAGCCGCTTATTACATAGGTGGTTTCAGGGGTCTCTCCTATTAGTGTATAGTCGTAATCCTGGAAAGGATTTGTACTCGGTGTTACCTGGTATATCTCATAATAATCCACGGCAACATTGTCTGTTGACGCATCCCACGAGATTCGAGCGTCTGAAGGAGACAATGCTGTTAATTGTACATTTGTTGGCGCTGTTGGATTCTGAGTGTCTACACTGCTATCTGTTGTTGTGGCCTCTGCTACGGCTGAAAAATCCGAAGTGTTGCCTGCATTATCAACCGCTTTTATTTTGTATCTGTAAGTTGTACCGGGCTGTAATCCTGTGTTTGTATATTCTGTAGTGCTTGCATCTACAAATGCAATTGCGGTACCGTAGTTGTTTACATCTTCTCTATATATCCTGTATCCGGCAAGTCCTGAACCGCCTGTATCTGTTGAAGCGCTCCATGTTAATTTTATTGAAGTATCGTCAATAGTTTGAGCTTGCAAGTTTTGAGGTATTGTCGGAGGAGTAGTGTCTCCTACTTGCGCGCGAGTTCTTGCAATTAAAGCATCACTAAAATCAGAATAATTGCCGGCATTGTCAAATGCTCTTAAATGATAAACATATTCGGTATCAGGCTCCAGGCCTAAATCTGTATAAGTGGTGGTAGAGGCATCTACAGTGGCTATTTCAAGAGCCCCTCTGTAAATCTTGTATCCTCCTAATCCGGATCCGCCCGTGTCAGTTGAAGGATCCCACTTAATTGCAATGAAATTTTCCCCCGTGCTTACTACTGTTAGCCCTGTCGGAATTGAGGGGGGAGTGGTATCTTGTTCAGATTCCGGTGTAGTTACCGTTATCGAACTTGATGCCGCAGAAACATTGCCCACGGAGTCTCTGGATTTTAGGTAGTAAGTATACTGGGTGTTAGGTTGACAGTTGTTGTCGGTGTAAGTTGTTGATGTTCCGCTAACTGTAATAATTTTAACCCCGTTTCTGTAAATATCAATGTAATAATTAGGTGCTCCTCCTGTATCGGTTACCTGTCCCCACCTCAGGTACACGCTTGTTGAAGATTGTGGTGTAGCCTCAACAAAAACAGGAGTATCCGGTGCGATAACATCAACCGATATAGGATTGGATGTATTGGAAACGGTGGTATAAGTAATTGTTAATGTTAATTGCACATTGCCAGTTGCTGTATCGTTTGTATATTGAAAATTTACCTGTGCTTCTCCGTTAACAAAAGTTACCTGTGTAGGTGTAATTGTCCCTTCGCTTGCCGTAATATCTGCGGTGTCGTTAAAAGAATCCATAATAAAGCCGTAGTTTGATATGGCTTTAAATGTTACGGTAAAATTCTGGCCTACAACATCTGTGGGAACGGTTATTTCAAAATGGTCAAGGTAAGGAGCAGGCCCTGTCGCTTCTGTAACTGTTGCAGTTGTGCTCTGGTTTCCTGCATAGTCTATGGCATAGATTTCGTAATCATAAGTGGTTTCCTGGGTTAGTCCTGTGTCCAGATAACTTGATACTACAGGGTCTTCAATGACAACTGTTTTTTCAAGTGTTCCGCCATTGTATCTTTTAATAACATATTCTTTAACGCCGCTGCCGTTTAAATCAGTTGAAATATCCCATGTTAGCTTAATTTTGCTTTCACTTAAAGCCTGCCCTGTGAAATTACCCGGTTCAGTAGGGGGCGTTGTGTCCTGGGATGATGAGTTTACATAGAACTTTAGGCCTCCTTCTCCTCCGCCTAACACAAGGTCGTACCAGCCGTCTCCGTTAAAGTCTCTTATGTCAAGTTTTGTTTTTATTAAATAGGTTGATTGGTCGTCAAATTGTGGAATATCTGCCAATGGAGTAGAATCGAGAACATAGGATGGGGCAGTTGCCGTGCCGGTATTTGTTATTTTGTAAACCTTACCGTCTGCTCCTGTTGTAAGAAAATCTAAATCCCCGTCTCCGTCAAGGTCTCTTGCTTTAATAGAGTTGTAGCCCGGAAGAGTAAATGGGAAATAAGAATCCCCGGAGCCGTAACCTGCGTCAACTTTGACAAAATTTCCAGCCTGCCATCCGTCTAATGTTTGGTCGCTTCCTCCGACATTAACATTAATATCATCATTCCTATAAAACGTCGATGTACCGTATTGATTGGCAATAATAAAGTCCATATCTCCGTCCCCGTCAAAATCTCCAATACATATTGCCGCGTCGGGATTAGGGGTATACATGGTATCAAAACTTTCAACAGCTCCGTTGTATCCGTATCCTGTATATACTTCAGTAAATGAAACAGTTCCGTTAACAACTCCGTCATTTTGAAGGAGTCCCACTCCACCTGATGTAGTGCCAAAAAATACATCAAGGTCTCCATCATTGTCGTAATCCCATACATCAAGGCTTGTTATAGGTTGAGAAACGGTTATATAAGTAAGTGTGCTTAAATCAAAATTAAGATTACTTCCGGAGCCGGTGTTTATGAGATAAGCGATTTCAGTTTGATGCGCAACAAGTAGATCTAAATCTCCATCTCCGTCCATATCAAAAAGGAGAGGAGTCGCTAAATAGCCGATATCAATAGAAGCAAACATCTTTGTTACAAGTGCAGGGGTGTTTTGTACATCCGTGTAAAGAGCAATTTGTCCGTTGTATTGGCCTACTAATAACTCCAGACTTCCGTCATTTTTTAAATCGATCAGGTTTGGGGAAGTAAACTGGTCAAAATTTAAATTTTGCCATTTGTTTGTTTGGTATGTGAAAGAGATAGTGCCGTTTGAAATAGCTCCAGTATAGTACACAATAGTATTGTTTTTTCTGCCAAGCAGCATATCTTTTGTTCCGTCTCCGTTTATATCGTATAAACAAGGAATAACAGACTGATAAGTGCTGTAAGAACCTAATATATCGGTAGTATTTAATACAAAATTGTAGCTTGTTGAATCCCCTGTGTTTTCATAATAGTCTACTTCACCGTCAAAATATCCGATAAAAAGGTCAAGGTCTCCGTCCCCATCCATATCAACAAGAAAGGGTGCAGCAGCCGCTTTATTATTGCTGGGAATTACCTGTTCAATCAATGAGAATTGGGGTACATTGTTAACTACCCCGGTATTTTTTAGAAAGAAAACGGCTCCATTATTTGTGCCTAAAAATAGGTCAACTAAACCGTCTCCATCAATATCGCCAGCGGCAGGAACGTAGTTGTAAAGTACAATATTGTTAGCATCTTTGATCGGTGGGATTAAAGCTCTGGAAACAAGAACCATTTTAGTCCCGTCTAATGTTGAGTCGCTTCCCCCTACATTTGTATCTATATCATCGTTTCGATAATAAACTAAAGTACTTTTATTTGTTCCCAATATTAAATCAAGATCACCGTCTCCGTCGAAATCAGCCATACAGGGATGGGTATTTTTATATCCGGTGTCTTGAATGGTAATAGTATTGTTATTAAAGGTTAAAGTAGCCAGTGAAAAGGATTGCGCAAAAGTGTTTCCAGCTAAAAAACCTAATGTTATCAAAAAAGTAAAAAATGCCTTTTTAATCATTTCCCCTCCTAAAATAATTTTGTCAATATTTAATAT
>WFPG01000209.1 GCA_015487755.1 Acidobacteriota bacterium | reverse complement strand
GTTATACTGCTCCCTTACATGGTCATAAAAATTATCAATATTCAGAGTTGTTTTTTTTATTACAACTTTTCTTTTAAATATTATGCTTAATCTTTCAGTTATTTCTCCGTTCAAAATGTCAGTTGCTATATCTATAGGTGCGAGAATAATTTTGTTATTGCTTAGAAATGCCATACTTTTTCATTTTATTGTAAAGGGTGGTTCTGTCAATATCCAAAATCTTGGCAGCCCTTGAGATATTGTAGTCACACTCTTTTAATACATTAAGAATGTGCTGTTTTTCAATCTCAGATAAAGACATTGCCGGCGGTGTGGTAAATTTAGCATTGTTTACATCTAAAAAGGATAAATCGTCAGTAGTTATGTATTTCCCTTTTGCAATCACAAAAGCCCTTTCTATGGCATTTTCCAATTCCCTGACATTTCCCGGCCAGGGGTATTTGATTAATTTGTTTAAAGCCTGCGGCGTTAACCCTTCTATGTCTTTACCCATCCTTCTTCTAAATTGATTGACAAAATGCTCTGCCAGTAAAGGAATATCTTCTACCCTCTCCCTTAATGGGGGAATGTGAATATTAAACACATTTAACCTGTAAAAAAGGTCTTCCCTGAAAGTCCCTTCTTCAACCATTTGCCTCAAATCCCTGTTTGTTGCGGAAATTACCCTGAAATCAACCTTTATAACTTTGTTTGAACCTATTCTCATAATTTCTTTTTCCTGCAAAACCCTTAACAAATCCACCTGCATTTTCTGGTTTAATTCCCCTATTTCGTCAAGAAATAAAGTGCCGCCGTTTGCCGCCTCAAACTTTCCTTTCTTTTTATAGAAAGCTCCCGTAAAGGCTCCCCTTTCATAACCGAATAGTTCGCTTTCAACAAGGCCTTCGGGGAGTGCACCGCAACTAACGGTTATAAGAGGCTCAAACCTTCTCGGTGAAGTAAAGTGGATAGCCCTTGCAACAACTTCTTTTCCGGTGCCGCTTTCACCTGTAATTAGGACAGAGGAATCTGTGGGGGCAACCTCTTCAATTTGCTTGATTATTTTTTTCATAGCGTCGCTTTCCCCGACAAGGTTTACATGCTTTAAAGTTGTTTCAATTGTTTCTTTTAATTTCCTGTTTTCATTCTCAAGCCGTCTTTTTGACACTATTTTTTTTACAAGGACTGAAAGGTATTCAGGGTCAAAAGGCTTGGTAAGGTAATCATATGCACCGATTTTCATAGCTTGAACCGCCGTATCAATTGACGCATAAGCCGTAATCATAACAACATCTATAATGGGATAAATTTCTTTAACTCTTTTTAGCACCTCAATCCCGTCGGTTTCAGGCATTTTAATATCAAGAAATATTATGTCGTATTCCTGTTCCCCTAATTTCTTAAAACACTCATCGGCATTTTCCGCCACATCAACCGTGTAACCTTCTTCACTTAACCAGTTTCTCATTGACTCACGCACTATTATTTCATCGTCAACTACTAAAATTTTTGCGTTTAATGTTTCCATTTTCACTCCCTTACAGACGGTATACAAATTTTAAAAGTGGTTCCTTTACCAACTTCACTTTCTACGCTTATTCTTCCGCCAATTTGCTCAATAGCCCCGTAAACGACAAACAGGCCTATGCCTATACTTTTACCGTTGTCCTTGGTTGAATAAAATGGCTCAAAGATATGCGATAAATACTCTTCGGGAATTCCTACCCCAGTGTCGGATATTGTTACGCTAATTCCTTTTCTTTTTTCATTCCATTTAGTTTTTATTGTAATTGTGCCGCCCATAGGCATTGCATCAATAGCATTCTGTATTAAATTGATAAAAACCTGCTGCATTTTTGAAGGGTCGCATTTGGCTTTAGGCATGTTTTTCTCGGTTTCAACATTTATTACAATGTTTTTGTCTTTTATGTTTAGCCTCATTAAAGAAACTGATTTTTCTATTATTTCATTTATATCACAGGGGATTATTTCACTTTCTTTACGGGAAAAAGCAAGCAGTTCCGAAACAATTGTCCCGCATCTTTTGGCTTCGCTTTCCATTAAAGCAAGGTTTTTATACATTCTTTCCAATTCCCTTTCGCTTAAATCCCCCTTCTCAACCTGTTTTTTTAATAAGTTTATAAAAACAATTAGCCCGGATATCGGGTTGTTTATTTCATGGGCAATTACTGCCGCCAACCTTCCTAATGAAGACATTTTTTCCGCTTGAAGAATTTTTCTTTGAGCAATCTTTAATTTTTTTGTTTTTTCTTCAACCCTTTTTTCAAGCTCTCTATTCCACCCTTCAAGCTCTTCTTTAAAAGCTTCTATTCTCCTTACCATTTTTTCAAAAGCCCTTGCCAATTCCCCTATTTCATCATTCTTTTCAACCGGAAGGTGAAAATCAAAATTACCTTTACTTACCTGTTTTGTGCCTTCTACCAATTGATTTATCGGATAGGTAACATGTTTTTTTATTAACTTGACAATAATAAATGAAAGAAAAACAACAAAAAATAAGGATATAGAGAAAATTAAATACTTATCCCTTGTTAAAGAATCTTCCATTTTTTGTGTACATACTTCTATATTTAAAAAACCTAACACTTTATCATCTTTGCTATGAACATGACAGGAAGCGGTATAGCATTTCGGCTGGTTGTATATGGGAATAATAGCTTCAAGAGTGCACGGGGTTTCTTTATTCTTTTTCTTATTATGCTCTATATAAAAAGTTTCATACCTATTTAATTCTTTATTAACCTTGCCTCCGGGATGGCAGGATAAACATTTCGGCGAAGAATTTAACTTAAAGATTTTACTTTTATCTTCGTCTTTCATAGCCGAATAAACGGTTCCTTGATGGCTATATATCATCAATTGCTTTATTAACTGCTGCTCCCCTATTCTCTTTATTATGGCATCGATTTCTTCCCTGTTGTTTTCAAGCATATTTATATCTAAGGCTTTAAGAATAGTATTGGAG
>WFPG01000208.1 GCA_015487755.1 Acidobacteriota bacterium | reverse complement strand
CAACAGGGGCATAGTCTAAAAACTTCATTCTCTGCTTTAAAGCCTCTTCGTATTTTTTCACGGTGTCTGTGTCTTTTTCAATTAAGTCCCACTTGTTGAAGACAATTATTACATTTTTATAGTTGTTATGTGCAAAACCCGCTATGTTTGCGTCAAGCAAGGTGGTGTCAGAGGTTGAGTCTATTAGCATTAAAACAACATCACTTCTCTTAATATTCTTTTGCGCTAATAGAACGCTTATCTTTTCAACAAAGTGTTTTACCTTTTTCTTTTTCCTTATCCCCGCAGTGTCAATAATCCTGTAAGTTTTGCCGTTGTATTTAAAAATTGCGTCTATTGAATCCCTTGTTGTGCCTGCAACATCGGAGACAAGCGCCCTGTCTTCCCCTATTATCTTATTCAAAAGAGAGGATTTGCCAACATTCGGCTTTCCTATTATTGAAATCCTTATCTCGTTTTCAGTTTCTTCCTCTTCATCCTCAATGTCTTCAAGGTAATTTGAAACCGAATCAAGCAATTCGTCCACTCCGCTGCCGTGCTCAGCCGAGATAGCGGCGTAATCCTCAAAGCCTAAAGAGTAAAAGTCAACTAAATTGTCTTTTGCTCCCTTTACATCAATTTTGTTAACGGCGACTATTACAGGCTTTCCGCTTTTTCTTAAAACATCGGCAACTTCTTCGTCCATTGCGGTTAAACCTGCGCTCCCGTCAACCATCATTACAATAACATCAGCCTCTTCAACACCTTTTAATGTCTGGGTTTTCATTTGAGATAGTATGTAATCGTCTGTGGTAGGCTCAAGCCCTCCCGTGTCAACGAGGTTTGCAATTTTCCCGTCGGGAAGTTTTACTTTGTGGTAAATCCTATCCCTTGTTACACCGGGCATATCGTTTACTATTGCTTTTCTTTTCCTGGCAAGCCTGTTGAAGAGCGTAGATTTCCCTACATTTGGCCTGCCTACTATTGCAACTATGTTTTTCTTTTTTTTCATAGATTATTTACACCTTAATTTTCCTATATTCTCTCCGCCTAAAATGTGAAAGTGAAGGTGGAAAACCTCCTGCCCCCCGTCTTTCCCGCTGTTTGAGATTACCCTGTAGCCTGATTTATCAATCCCCTCTTTAACAGCAATCTCTTTTATTGCTTTGAAAATGTCAGGCAGCAAGTTGTAATCCTCTCCCTCTAACGCCTGCACGGATTCAACATGCGCTTTTGGGATAACCAAAATGTGAACGGGAGCAACAGGGTTTATATCCCTGAAAGCAATAACCTTTTCGTTTTCAAAGACAATGTCTGACGGGATTTCTTTATTTGCGATTTTACAAAAAATGCAATCCATAACCACCTCCTAAAATCATCTGATAATTTTAGTATATAAATTCTTTTTTGAAAAAACAATTTGATAAAATTAAAAAGATGAAAAGCATAGCGGTTTTCGGCTCAAAAGAGAGCCTTGAAGGTTTAAAAAAGATTGAGTTAACGGAAGAAAATATTGCTATAGACGGTTTTGAAGCAATTAAATTTGTTGAAACAAGATTTACGGTGTCCGACTTTTCACTTTATGACTGGATATTTTTCGGAAGCAAAAGGGGAATTGATTTTTTTTTCAAAAGGATAAATCCCAAAGAGGTTAAGGGCTTGAAGATAGCCTGTGTAGGAAAAAAAACGGCGGAGAAGTTAAAACAATTTAACCTTAAACCTGACTTTATACCTACGAATTACTCTTCGGAACACTTTTTCAAAGAGTTCACAGAAAAGTATAAACATATAAAAGGCATTCTCTTTCCCACATCTGATTTATCAAACACAAACCTTGAAGAGGGCTTTAATAAGAAAGGGATTCACTTTAAAAAGATAATTGTCTATAAAACCGTGTGCAGTGATTTTAAACTGCTAAAAGATTACAAGGCATACATTTTTTTAAGCCCTTCCTCTTTCAACTGCTTTGCCGAAAAGTACCCTTACGACTTTTTAAAGGAAAGGATTGTGTGTGCCATTGGAAGCGTAACCGCAAAAGAGATTGACAAACACGGCATAAAGTGCATATTCCCGCAAACTTTTAGTTTAAAAGAGGCTTTAAAATTAACTATTTCAAAATTAGGAGGCTAATATGAGATTTCCTGAATTCAGGGCAAGAAGGCTTAGAAAAAACTCTTTAATAAGGGATATGGTGAGGGAAACAAAACTCTCAATTGACGACTTTATATACCCGTTGTTTGTCATTGAGGGAGAGAATATCAAAAACAAGGTTTCCTCAATGGAAGGTGTTTATCAATACTCAATAGACAGGCTGGAAGAAGAGATAAATGAGATAGTAGAATTGGGGATAAAATCGGTAATACTCTTCGGCATTCCCGAACACAAAGATGAGTACGGAAGCGAGGCTTATTCAGACGAGGGAATAATTCAAAAGGCAATAAGGAAGATTAAAGAGTTAACCGACAAACTCTATGTTATAACCGATGTGTGCATGTGTGAATACACCTCACACGGACATTGCGGTATTATTGAAAACAAGGATGTTGACAACGATAAAACCCTTGACCTGCTTGCAAGGGAAGCGGTTTCCCACGCAAAAGCGGGGGCGGATATGGTTGCCCCTTCAGATATGATGGACGGAAGGGTTCAGAGGATAAGGCATGATTTAGACGAAAAAGGGTTTTCACATATCCCCATTATGGCTTACTCGGCTAAATTTGCCTCCGCTTTTTACGGCCCGTTCAGGGATGCGGCTGAATCGGCACCTCAATTCGGAGACAGGAAATCCTATCAAATGGACCCTGCAAACAGAAGGGAAGCATTAAAAGAGGTTATGCTTGATATTGAGGAAAATGCGGACATAGTTATGGTTAAGCCTGCACTCTCATACCTTGACATAATCTCCGATGTTAAGCAGAATGTCCTTGTTCCCGTGTGCGCATACAATGTTAGCGGCGAATACTCAATGGTTAAAGCGGCTGCAAAAATGGGATGGATTGACCACGATAAGGTTATGATGGAGATTTTAACCTCAATTAAAAGGGCGGGAGCCGATTTGATTATTACCTACTTTGCGAAGGACGCCGCAAGGATTTTAAGAGAAGAATGCTAATCTATACAACCTCTCCCCTTACCTTTGTAGGGGAGAGGGTTTCTTTTAACTTAACCTTATACTCTTTTGAAGGGATTAACTTTTCTTTAACCTGAACCTGTATATAGTTGTCTGTTAAAATCAAGTCGGGATAGATGGCAATGCCTTCCCTGATTTTGCCTAAAAAACTTTTTGCAAACTTTTCTTTTTTATTATCAGACAATTCCCTCAAAGCCTTAACCCTTTCCTTTTTAACCTCTTCCTTAACCTGATTCTCCATATTGTATGCTTCCGTTCCTACCCTCGGAGAAAAGGGGAAAACATGAAGGTAATCAAGGGGTATACATTCAATAAATTTATATGTATCCTCAAAATCCTTATCGGTTTCATTGGGAAAGCCTACAATAACATCTGCCCCTATGCAGACATCTTTAACTTTTTCTTTAATCTTTGAAACCGTTTGTTCAAACTGCTTTACAGTGTATCTCCTTCTCATTAAACGAAGTATTTTATCGCTTCCGCTTTGTAAGGGGATGTGAAAGTGAGGCTGAATAATGCTTGAATTTGCGAAGAAATCTATTAAATAATCGTCAATTTCGTTTGAATCAAGGGAAGATATCCTTATTTTTACCCTTCCCTCAAACCTTTTTTCAACCTCAATCAACAAATCAAGTATTGTTTTTTTAGGTGTAAAGTCATGCCCCCAGAGCCCTAAGTGAATTCCCGTTAAAACAACCTCTTTTTTACCGTGTTTCAGGAAAAAACCTATCTGCTCTAAAACCTTATCAATTTCAACACTTACGCTTTTCCCTCTGAATTTGGGAACAATGCAGTATGCACACCTTAAATCACACCCGTTTTGTATGTAAATTAAAGGCCTTGCGTGTTTCTGCTGGTTTGAAGGGAAAAAGGGAAGGCTTTTAAGTTCTGGGATATTAAACTTATCTTTGCCTTTTAAAAATTCGGTATTCTCGTAATCTTCAGGCTTTACAAAACAGCCGATGAAATACTTTTTAGCCTCAGGGTTTTTCCTGATAATGTTTCTTAAAGTGTAAAAAGCCTCTTTTTCAGCCTTGTTTGTTACCCCACAGGAGTTTATAACAATAATGTCGGCTTCCAGAACATTGTCAGTTTCAAAAAAGCCGGATAGGGTAAGCCCTTCCCTTATCTTTTCCGAATCAAATTGGTTTAGTTTGCAGCCGAATGTCTTTATGAAAAACTTACTCATTCAAAAACTTTTCTAACTTCTCGTGAACCTTCTTTTCTCTTTCAACAACAACCTTTTCAAACTCCTGCCTGAAATCATCAAGTTTTTTCTGCAAATTCTCATCGCTTAAAGCAAGCATTTGAATTGCGTACAAAGCGGCGTTCTTTGCCCCTGCCTTTCCTATTGCCATTGTTCCAACAGGAATTCCCGACGGCATCTGCAGGGTTGAGTAAAGTGCGTCAATACCGTTTAAAGAAGAAGAGTTAATAGGCACTCCGATAACGGGAATAATAGTCTTTGCTGCAATTACCCCTGCAAGGTGAGCAGCCATTCCCGCCCCTACAATTAAAACCTTTAAGCCTCTATCTCTTGCGCTTTTTGCGTATTCAAGGGTTCTTTCAGGTGTTCTGTGGGCGGAAGTAACCACAACCTCAAAGGGCACCCCGAAGTCCTTTAAAACCTTTGCGCTTTCCTTCATAATCTCAAAATCTGAATCGCTTCCCATTAAAATTCCTACAAGAGGATTGCTCATAGTTTACGCTCCTTAAAACTTTTTCACAGGGATATAATACCTGTTTTTCTTTTTCTATCAAGTGCAATTTGAAAAATAATGTTTATTTTGTTATATTCTTTTTGCTATGAATTTTTTTATACCTGCTGACGAAGAACACATAAAAAGGGAAAAACAAAAAGCAAGGGAATTGAGAAAATCCCAGTGGTGGAAAAGAAAAAAAGCCACGGGAATCTGCTATTACTGCGGAAAGAAGTTTCACCCTTCTGAATTGACAATGGACCACATAGTGCCTATTGCAAGAGGGGGAAAAACTGTCAAGGGAAATGTCGTCCCATGCTGTAAAGACTGCAACAACAAAAAGAAGTATATGCTCCCTATTGAATGGCAGGAGTATCTGGAAAGACTGAAAAATGAAAAAGCGGAATAAATACCTTTTAATTGTGGTAGTTTTTGCTTTCTTTTCTTTTTTATTTTTTGAAACAAAACTTCCCTTTACAGAAACATCAGACGCAAGGTATGCCGAAATAGGCTACGAAACCCTTGTGTACAACCACTGGCTAATCCCCACCCAAAACAAGATTATCCACATAACAAAACCGCCCCTAACCTATTGGCTAACCGCTTTAGGCTATAAGATTTTCGGGGTTAACGAATTAGGGGGAAGGTTTTTTGCAGGGTTATGCGGAATAATATCCGCTATCCTTGTATTTTTCATTGCTTTGAAACTCTTTGAAGACGAAGACACCGCCTTTCTTTCAGGGATAATATTCTCAACAACCCCTTTAATAATAGGCGCTTCAAGGATTGTTACAACAGACATATTTTTGCTGACAACAATGCTGTTTTCAATCTATTACTTCCTCTTATTCCTTGAAAAACAGGATAAAAAAAGCGTTTATCTTTTCTGGTTCTGGCTTGGAATAAGCGGGTTTGTTAAAGGGCCTTTAGGCTATATGCAGGTTTTACCCATAGTTATAATTTATTTACTGCTAATAAACGAAAAGGGGAAACTGAAAAAACTGTTTAAGCCTTTTCCTATAATTGTCTCTCTGATTATAGGGTTCTGGTGGTTTGTTTATATTTTTGTTAAAATTCCCAACTCTGTAAACTACCTTGTTGACAAGCAGTTTGCATCAAGGCTTTCCTCAAAAGGCTTCGGCCACCCTAAACCTCTTTGGTTTTACTTTAAAGGGATATTCTACCTTGCATATCCATGGGTATTCGGGCTTGTCTTTTCCTTAAAAACAATTGTGAAGGAGTGGAAAGAAAAAAACGAAATTAAATTTCTCCTAATTACCTTTTTATACCCGATTATCCTTTTCTCAATCCCTGTAAGCAAACTATCGCTTTATATTCTCCTATCCCTTGCGGCGCTTTCAATAATTGTGGCTTATGTACTCATTGATAAAGAAAAGTGCAGTTTATTTATACTGTCTGCCATTTTTGAGATAACAATTGTAATTTTAGCATTAAAAAAGCATCTGATAGGCTTTAAACTGCCGTTTTCACTGTTTGTAATTACCTTAATCGGATTTAACTTAATTATCCCTTTTTTAAAAACAAACAAAATCAGGGCAGCAATTACTGCGGTTAAAATAATCGCCATTTTGTTAATCACCCTTCACATAGTATCCCTCAATCCTGAAAAATACCTCTTTACAATGAAAACAACGGCAAATCACATAAACTCTCTGAAACAGAAACCTGAAAAAGTTTATTTAGTCGGTTTCAATTCAAGAAGTTTTGTTCTTTACACCAAAATACACCCTGTTGAAACAAGGTTTGACAAAGAGTTTATATACTCAGACCCTGAAACAAAAAAGGTTTTAATCCACATAGATAAACTTAAAGAGTTATGGCCTGAAGAGAAAAACTCGCTAATTATAGTGAAGAAAAATCAGTTAAAAAAATACATTCGCCTTTTCCAAAACTCAAAAATCATCTTTCAAGACTCCAGATTTGCGGTATTAAAAAATAATGAAAAGTGAACGGTGAAAAAGTGAGAAGTGAATAGTGAATGATGTTTATTGTCTCGTCCTGAAAAAAGTGGACACGCTTTAATGGTTAGTATACACATTTTCATGCACCATGTCAGGTGTTTTCATTCCAAGTGATAGATGAGGCCTATCACTGTTGTATAACTTAACAGCCTGCCGGCAGGCTGTTAAAGCCGCCTGT
>WFPG01000207.1 GCA_015487755.1 Acidobacteriota bacterium | reverse complement strand
TAAACTCTTCGTTAAGTTGTATCCCCTCAAAATCGTAACTTTTCCCTATTTTGAAAGCGTTTAACTCAAAACGCCCGGGGTTTAATGAAAGCACTTTTTCAAACATTGTTTTTGCTTTTTTATTCCAGTTTAATTCAAGGTAGATTAAGCCTAAGTAGTAATATGCGTCTTCAAATTCAGGCTCAAGTTCAATTGCCTCTTTAAAATACTTTTCAGCCTTTTTCTTCTTGTTCTGGTTTTTGTATATCAAACCGAGAAAGAAAAGTGTTTCAGGCCTTTTTTCAATCTCAAGCGCCTGAGTTAAAAAAAGTTCAGCCAGTTTATAGTTTTCTTCAAAAAAGTAAATTGTCCCGAGAGTGAAAAATGGAAGGTATTCGTCAGGGTTTAAGTCTATGGCTTTTAAGAGAAACTCCTGTGCCTTTTCAGGTTGCCCTATTTCATTTAAAGCAATGCCTAAATAGAGGTTTGTTTCGAAATCGTCAGGCTGAAGGGCAAATGCTTTTAAAAGGTGTTCTATTGACTTTGAATACTCTTTTTTCAGGTAAAAAACCTGCCCTAAAAAAAGGTGGAGTTTGTAATTGTTTTTATGGCGTTTTGATGCTTTTTCAAGTTCTTCAATCGCCTTTTCGCCCTCTCCCGCATTGTAATATGCTTCAACTTTGTTTAAAATTGCTTCAAGTTTCTCTTTTTTGCTGTTTCCCTCTATAAGCAGTATTTCATCTTTTAATGACAGAAATTTATCCCTTTCCTCTTCTATGGCTATATGCAACAAAATATTGTTTTCCCATATGTGAGAAAACTTTTCCCTTTTAATCAAATCCTTTTCGGAGAGAAGGTCAACAAGGGTAAAAAGCCCGCTTCTCAATTCCATAATCTGGGATTCAAGCCTGTCTGTCCTTTTTTGAAGCCTTTCTATTGAATCAAAGATGTTTGAAAAGTTTTCTTCAAACTTTGAGATTAACTGTGTAATAAGGTTATTGCTGTCAAATTCGGATAAATCCCCGAATTTCGGGTTTATATTTGTAATCAGTTTTGCTCCGCAACTTAAACAAACCTTTGTATTGTCAGGGTTAAGGAAACCGCATTTGTGGCAAATCATAAAATCCCCCTTTTAAATTACCTAACTAATTTTACAACAAAAAGGGGAATATAAAATAAAAAAGCGGGGTTATCCCCCGCCTGTTATTTGTCTGTATAATCGTAAAAGCCTTTGCCTGATTTTCTTCCTAAGTACCCTGCGTCAACCATTTTAACAAGCAACGGGCAAGGCCTGTACTTCGGGTCTTTAAACCCTTCGTAAAGCACATTCATAATAAAGAGGCATACATCAAGCCCGATAAAGTCTGCAAGTGTCAAAGGTCCCATAGGGTGGTTCATTCCAAGTTTCATTACCTCGTCAATAGCCTCGGGAGTTCCTACCCCTTCCATTAAAGCAAAGATAGCCTCGTTTATCATAGGCATTAAAATCCTGTTTGAAACAAAACCGGGGAAGTCGTTAACTTCAACCCCCACCTTGTTTAACTTTTCGGTAAGTTCTTTTACTATTTTAAATGTTTCGTCTGAAGTTTGTGCCCCTCTAATTATTTCAACAAGTTTCATAACAGGAACGGGGTTCATAAAGTGCATACCGATTACTTTGTCAGGTCTTTTTGTTAAAGCCGCTAACTTTGTAATTGATATTGAAGAGGTGTTTGAGGCAATAATAACCCCTTCCCTTAACATATTGTCAAGGTCTTGAATAAGTTGTTTCTTTATTTCAAAGTTTTCGGTGATTGCTTCCACAACAAAGTCGCAGTCTTTAAGCAAATTTAAGTCTGTTGTAGGGGTAATTCTATTTAAAATCTCTTTTTTCTCGTCTTCAGTCATTCTGCCTTTATTAACCCCTCTTTGAAGGTTTTTGTCTATTGTTTTCATTCCCCTTTCAACAAATTCCTCTTTTACATCCCTCATAACAACTTCAAAACCGAATTGGGCAAAAACATGGGCAATTCCGTTTCCCATAGTTCCCGCGCCGCAAACGCCTACTTTTTTAATTTCCATACCTTCCTCCCACAATTTAATGGTGATACCTTACTATTGTATGATTAAAGGGGATTAGGTTGCAATAATTTTTGTGATTTAACTCAAGAAAAAGGGATAAAAACTTGATTTTTTTGAAAAAGAAGGAGTATTATTAAACCCAATAAAAATTAAACGGGGGTTTTATGAAAAGGTTTACCATTATTCTTTCGTTATTTGCTTTTACTCTTTTGTATGCCGCTATACCACAAAACGGGGTTGAACTGGTTAGAGTCAGCAAAGAGAAAAACTATATTGAAACAAGGTTTGTCCTTCCTGATTTTAATCTTAAAAAAGTAGAGACAAAGGGCGGTGAATTTATAAAGATTGAAGCAGGAGATTTGGGATATGAAGTAAAATACGGGCAGGCTCAATTGCCCACCGCTTCGTTCTCAATTATGATAGGGGATAAATTGCCTGAAATTGAGGTTGTCTCTTATAAAAAAGAAGTAATAAAACTTGATTCCCCTGTTTTCCCGGTTCAAAAGCCGTGGCCTAAAATAAGAAAAATAGAAGACAGGCCTTTTACAATTGATAGAACTTATTATCAAAAAGAGAAAACTGAATTTAACCTTATAACAAAAAGCAAGGTTTTTGTTATTCACGGCAAAAAGGGGATAACCGTAACACTGCACCCCTTTCGTTATTTGCCTGCCCAAAATACCGTAATTGTTTACAAAGACATTGTGTTGAAAATCAAAAATGTTACGGCAAGGTATGATTTTGCATCGCCTGTTTTTAAAAGGGTTTACACGAAGGTTTTTTTAAATTACTTTAAGACGAAAGAGGAGGATTTAAAGGCAAAATCCGCTTCAATGGGAAGGATATTAATTATTACCCCTTCAAATTATGTTGATGCGCTTTCTGATTTTATTACCCACAAACAGGGTATGGGGTATGAGGTAGATGTTTTTACCCTTGAAGATACAGGCACCACAAAAGAAGAGATACAGGATTTTATTAAACAAAGGTATGCTCAGATTGCCACAAGGCCTGATTTCCTTATCCTTGTTGGGGATGTTGACGCAATCCCCGCTTTCAGGTGTTCAACTACCGATAACCCGTATACAGACCTTTATTACACTACCGTTGACGGGGACGATTATTTCCCTGATATTGCATGCGGAAGGTTTTCTGTCTCTTCTGTTGAAGAGTTGACAAATATTATTAACAAAACTATTTTTACCGAAGAAAATATCGGAAGTTTTGAAAACAATGCCCTATTTATAACAGCAGACGACAATTATCAAATTACCGAAGGCACTCATAATTATGTGATAGGTGAATACTTTGAGCCTGCAGGCTATAAGTGTGAAAAGATTTATGACCATACAACAGGGGCAAGTACAAACCAGATTGCTAATTCTATAAACGAAGGAAAAATTTTTGTGATTTATTCAGGGCATGGAAGCCCGTCCGAATGGTATCTTGATTACGGTGTAACTTTTACAATTACAGATGTAAAAACCCTTCTTAACAACACTGTTTATCCCTTTGTTTACTCTTTTGCCTGCCAGACGGGAGAATATGAAAATTCAGAGTGTTTTGCGGAAGCATGGACAAGGGTATCTCACGGGGCAACCACATTCTGGGGTTCTTCCGTTTTTTCATACTGGGACGAAGACGATATTCTTGAGAGAAAAGTGTTTAAAGCAATGTTTGAAGACAATGTTTATCAGGTTGGCCCCATGTTTAACACAGGGAAGATATACCTGTACAATTATTACAACGGCGGGGGAAGCACAATGCGATACTTTCAGCAGTACAACCTTTTCGGAGACCCGTCGGTATATGTAATTGCATACAAACCTGTAAGCAAAGGGCAGCTGTTCCTTGACAGCGAGGTTGTGTCTTGCGGCGGAAGCCTTGAAATAGAAGTATGGGATAGTGATTTAACCTCTGACACTATTAGCGTTAAAATAACGGATTTATCTGACAATTCGGTTCAAACCGTTGTTTTAAACAAAACAGGGGAAGGAAAGTACTCGGCGGCGGTTACTTTGGCGAATTTATTCGGCGTTGATAGAGGAGTTTTCGAGATTGAATATATTGATGAAAATTACGGCGGTTTTGGGGAAATGGCTATTAAGAGAACTGTTTACCTTGATTGCGAAGCGCCTTTTCCCGTTTATTTTGATGCAAATTACAAGGATGCTCAAAGCGGCACCGTTAAAATAAAATTTAATGAACAATGCGCAACCGTTAATCTAAAAATTTATAAATACCCTGACACTCTCATAAAAGATTTGAATTTTTCAAATTGCTCTGAAATTGATGAAGTGGTTGACGGTTTGGAAGCAAATACCGAATACATAGGTGAGATTTCAGCTACCGATAGTGTGGGAAATACTTATTCTCAAAGAGGGATTAAACTTTTTAAAACAATTACTCAAACAACCATAAATAGCGACAGTTGTGATAGCGAGGATAATTTTACCCACGGTTACGATGAGGGTAGTGATGTATGGTCTATTGTAAATTCACAGTATGCGGTTTCAAACGGGGCTTGCTGGTTCGGAGAGGAACAAGACTCTACAACTTCTTCTTATTTGATTTACGGGCCTATTGATTTGCCGGCAGACGGGGATTTTGTTTTAAGTTTTTACCATACTTACTACTTTGAAGAAGGTTATGACGGGGGTATTGTTGAGTTATCTATTGACGGCGGAAATACATATTTTGACGCAGGCGCTTATATGGTTTCAAACGGTTATAACGGAAGCCTTGAAGGCGGATTGTATGAAGGTAGAATGGCTTTTACCGGCGGCGGTTTCGGTGATATGGTAAAAACTACCATTAACCTTTCCCCCTTTAAGGGGAATCAGGTATATGTAAAGTTTTTGTGTACAAGCGATTATTCCGTCAAGGTTGATAACGGCGGCTGGTATATTGACAATATTTCTATTGACGAGGCTTCTCTGCCTCTCTCAAAAAGCTATCTTGTGGGGGTGAGCCCACAGTCTATTATCTCAATTCTTGCTCCTGAAAGCACTTCAATTACGGTTGATTTGTACAATTCGGAAGGGATGTTGATTGCAACAAAGAACCTTGAGTTAAATAAAGATCAGGCCTTACACTTGGCTTTAAATCAGCTTTTTGAAGGTGCCGAATTTCAAGACGACAAGTATACGCTTGTTTTTGTTTCAACTAAAAAGATTGCTGTCTTTCAAATGGACGACTTAACCGATTCAAGGGGAGATATGAGGGATTGGACTGAAGCGTGTTACAAAAGCAATAGTTTAACTGCCCCTGTTCCCCACATAGCACCTGAAATATGGTACTGGGATACCTTTATTCAGGTTGCAAATATAGGGGATGAAGGGTGTAATTTCCAGTTAGCATATTCACCTGTGGATTCGCTTATTCCTTTTGACCAAAACATCTACGATCCTTTTTCTTCAAGAGAGTATGATGTAATAGATTCTATTTTTGGAAACAGTTGGCCTGATTTTACTGTAAACATGGCCAATGTATTCGGTAAGAGTGAAAACGGCTTTATGCCTGTTGCGGCCACCGAGGTTTTCAGGGTAAAAGAGAAAGACAACTCCTGTAAGTTAACTCTTGAGCAAAATTTAAGCAAAAAACTTTATGTAGCGCATGTTGACAATTCAGATTACTGGTGGACAGGGATTGCCGTTATAAATCCCGATATGGTTAATACCGCTGTTGTTAATTTTATCCCGTATGACAAGGATGGGAATATGTTAACTAACTCAGTAAAAAGGTATTTCCTTGACCCGGGAGAAAAGTATGCTTTTGTTACCAAAGACGAGTTTCCTAAAGAGGCGGCATGGTTTGAGATAAATTCGGATATTCCGATAATGGGTTATGAATTATTCGGTACTACCAATAGAAAACTTTTAACAGGCATTGATTTAATCTCCGATTATGGGGCGGAGATAATCCTTCCGGTTATAGACAGTGTTAATGATTGGATTGGCATAACAATTGTAAATCCTTTTGGGCTGGACAACAATGTTACGGTGAGTTGTTATTATGAGGGAAACAAGGTTTTTGAAACCGAAATCTCACTTGCATCCCATGCTAAATGGGTGGGATTGCTTAGTGATTTGTATCAAGGAAATGTTGATATGCTAAAAATAAACTCTCAGGTTGGAGTTGTCTCTTTCTGCCTTGAAGGAAACGGCCACGACGATTCAACCATGACAAAGGTAGGCGGTGTTAAAGGGTTTAAGGTTTATTGAGGTTGATTTTTAAAAGTCAAAGCCCCGTCTTTTCGGGGCTTTTTTTATTTTCTTTTGTACCTTCCCATTAAAGTTGTTTTTTCTATAATATGCCCTTTTATGGCGTGCAAAACCTGTTCCTTTGTTGCTCCGGGGGGTAAGTTTAATTTTCTGTCTATTGCATACAGTTTAAAAAAGTATCTATGCACTCCGGTTATCTTAGGCGGGCAGGGGCCTCCGTATCCTATTTTACCCCAGCTGTTTCTTCCCTGTTGTATCCCGTTAGGCAAAACCGGTTTTCTTGGAAAGTTTCTGTGTAGTTTTTTAATTTGAGGGGGTATATTGTAAACAACCCAATGAACCCATGTGCCCATAGGGGCGTCAGGGTCGTCCATAATTAGAACAAGGCTTTTTGTGCCTTTAGGAATTCCGCTAATCTTCAACATAGGGGAGATGTCTTTGCCGTCACATGTGAAAATCGGAGGAATTGGTTTCCCGTTTTTAAAAGCGGGGCTTTCCAAATTCAATGAAAACAACAAACCTGAAAAAAGCACAATAATAACCGAAATAAACAACCTTTTCATTATTGCCTCCCTTAAAAAAGAGATTCTTTAGTTAAATTATAATGCTTTTATTGATTTTCTACCAATATTGTTTGCTTTGTAAAGTCTGGCCCTATTATTTCGTAGAATTTTCCGTCAGGGCTGGTTAACACCGCAAAAGGGGTTATAAATTTTGAACTGTAAACTTTTAATGTTTTTATCTCGTCAGGGTTTGAAAAACTTGAAGCAATGTCAATTTCCCTTAATTCAAAGTTAGTTAAGGTAAGGGTAATATCTTCTATCTCCTCGCCGTATTGGTTTATGGCATAAACCTTAACTTGAGCATTGTAATTGTTTTCGTTTTTTATGTATAAAGTAGTGTCTAAATTGTGGTTTGTAATGTAAGGGAAATAGGTAGTTACCATTCCCTGGTTTACATTTATGGGAAGGCAGGATGCAAGTATCCCCCTATCATGGTCGCCGTATAGGGCAAACAATGATACCGAACCGCTTAAAACGCTTATTTCAATTCTCTCAACATCGGCAAAGTTTACCCCTTCAGGTAGAAAGTTTTCCATTACATCAACCTTTTTTTCATGGGGATTTACGGTTATATAGGAGCGGGTGTAAGTATTTGTATTGTCAACAACCGATATTTCGCAGGTAGCATTGTTGTCGTCGGACGGATTTACCATTGCAATGCCTGCCCACGGGTTGTCTGTTTCAGGCATCATTCCCTTTGTAAAGTAAACTTTTGAATTCTCCTTAACAAAATTTGAATCTGCAGGGACATAGGCAAGCTCTCTATGGTCTCTGGTGCCGTAAAGTGCGGAAACGACAATGTCATCACTACTGTAAAATTCAAGATAACTTGTCTCGTCCATATTTACATCGGGAAATAGGTTTTCAAAAACATCAACAATCTTTCCGTACTGAGGAATATCAAAGTATCCTTCTTTTATAACCTGTTTGTCATAACCGTATAGTTTGTACCTTACCCTTATTGTTTTGAAATGCGAGGGGTTGACAATTACAATCCCGTACCACCAATAATAAATTTCAGGTGGCACATGGGGTAAGATAAACCTTTTTGCAGGGGGGATTGAGTAAAAGTATCCCATTGAACCGTCGCCCTGGGATTGGTAAAAACTTAAAAGTTTAATATGGTCGTCCTGGGTGTTTAATTTAATCCACTGCGGCACTTCCTCGTTTGCAATTAAAGGCAATTCCGAAAATCCTGCAGTAAAGGATAGATCCTTTGATATAAGTGCCGAATTTGAGTTAAATACCCCTATCAATGAGCCGTTTGCGGAAGTATAATCGGTTTCTTCCTGAGTGGTAGCGTCTTTTATTGTATAGGGAATAAAAGCCCCGTAAACAAAATTGTCCCAGTACGAGGTTTCCAGAGTATGGGGAATAATTACATTTTTATTGTTTTCTTTGACTTTAATAACATAATTATCGTTGTAGTAGCCTATTATAGGGTATTCAACCTCTAAAAAGTAGTTTTTAACATTGTCAAGGGCTGAAAAATTATAACGGGCGCTCCGGGTATTGCTATCGTAAGAAAAATAATCGATAAAGTTTTGTTCAAAATCGTACAGTTTGCCGATAGTGTATGTGTAATAATCATTGAAATGGATATTCATATCAATATCTTCTCCCGGCTCTATGAAAAATTTAAAATAGTCATCGTTTAAAATCCTGTAAATTTTATTTGTGTCAATATTATGAGCCTGCTCAAAACTATTGTCAGGCTCATTCCCGTCATCTTCTTCCGTGTACTGGTAGGTGAGTATTTCATGAACATTATCAAGGGATATATATGGGTTTGCGGGTCTATCAATTTCAGGGTACCATGCAAAATCAGGGTGGTCGTCTATTGAATCGCCTGTCCAAGTGCCTGATACAGGTTCTCCGTTGCTGTCAAGTGTTAAATCGTAGGTGTAGGTTTTTTTATAAACATGGGTGTCGCCTGTATCGTCCGGGTCTAATATACCGTCGTTATATGCGTCGGTGGCACAATATATGGTTAAAGTGCAATGCCTTATATTATTTTCATCGGTGTAAGAAAGTTCGTATTTGTAAACAGGATATGTCCAGATCTCTTCCGTCGGGTCTGTGTCAAGGAGTATTGGAATCTGGTTATCTTTTAAATACATTTCAAGAACATTTTGTAAATCTAAGGGGTTAATATCTTCATAAGCCTGTTGATTACCGTCTCCATTATACCTTGTGCCGTAAATGCTTCCCCCTTCATAAGCCCCCTGGTGCGCTTCGGTTAACAAGCCTTTTAAATCCCCGACATAGAATACAATTGAATTGTATGTGCATTTATGGGAAGGTTCAGGCTCAAAGATTGCCGCTACAGCCCAGCCGTTGCAATGCCCGTGCCAGCTGGGGCCTTCAGGGTCATAGTGGTTTTCAAGTTCCCATTGGGTAGCGAGAAACGGTTGGTTAAAAGCAATGTCGTACTTTTCCATAGGTGAAGGATTGTTGTTGTAATCTTTTCCTGTACAAAGCCCGCCGTTGACGAAAGGCCACCAATAACCGTTCCACGGCCTCGGGCTAATTTCCACAACTTCGGTTGTCTGTGCTGAAATAGAGAGGGCAATTGTAAGGCTTACAAGTATTATTAAAATTTTTTTCATTGCCCTTTTACCTCTAATATTTTGAAGGTAACGCCGTTTTCTTTTGATTTGGTTGATTTATCCCTGTAAAGGTAATTGTACACAAAAGAAAATGGGTAGAATTGCGATTTTAACTCAAGTTGTATGTGTCGGGGTTTTGTGAGTGCAAATAACCTGTCTTTACCCGCAAACCTTTTAATTTCTTCTATTTTTACAATTTTCCCGTTTTCAACATACATTGTCGCTTTAAGTTTGCCGTCTAAAAAAAAATCCGCTTTATTTTCTTTAAAATTTACCTTCCATTCTTTTTTAAACCCTTTTCCTGAAAGCCCTTTGTAATTGCCTTCAATTATAAGTGTTTTGGAAAAACCTGATATGCAAAAAAGTATAATTAAAAAGGCTGTAAATTTTTTCATGCTTTTCTCCTAATCATTGTAAAAAGGGTTTGATTCGGTTTTTAAATCAACCTTCCAATCTCCGTTTTCTTTAATCCATTTATTTTTAATAATAACATTTTCAAGTTTGTACCCCTGAAAATCAATAGTTATTGCAACCTTTACTTCCGCTTCTGTTTTATCTTTGTTGTATTTGATATCTTTAATTTCAAAATTAAGAACTTTGTAGTTTAAAAGTGAATAAAACTTTTTTTCAGGAATTTTTTGTTTCAAGGATTGGGGAAGAAAGTCATTGTAAAGCCGGAGTGTTTTGCCGTTATAATTGAATGTGTAATTCCCCGTCATCCTTGCTTTCCAGAATAAGTTTACCTTTTCTTCAAGAGAGATGTTGTTTCCCAATTTCATGCAGGCTATCGTTGAAATTAAAATAAAAATTAACAATACACTCTTTTTCATTCTCAACTCCTTTTTAACAT
>WFPG01000206.1 GCA_015487755.1 Acidobacteriota bacterium | reverse complement strand
CCATTGTAATAATCCCAATTTTTCCCTTTTTCTCCTGGGAAGTTAATTACATTGCCTTTTTCGTCAAGGTCAACAAGAATATGCAATCCCCTGGATGGTTTCAATCCTATTTCAAATATCTCTGGTAAATCTTTTTTTAAGTGTTTCATATATTCTATTATCTCAAAAATCATCCCTCTTTCCTCCTTGGGGTTATTGGTTCTATCATGCCGAAGCCGAGGCTGTTGTGGGAGCCGAGGCCTGTTTCAAATGCCAGTTGAATGAGTTCTTTGTCTCCCTCTAATATAAACCTTCCTTTCCAGCCTTTTATGACACTGTCTTTTACAATTATTGTTCTTTCTTTTAAATGTTTTACATTTGCTGGAGTTATTTTCAGGGAAAGTTTGCATTCTTTTTTGTTTAGTATTTCCCATTTTTTCTTTATGTTTTTTTCAATTAATGCGGAGAATTCCTGTTCTCTGGGGTTGTAATAGTAGGTTTTGGATGAACCGTCAGGCTTTTTCAAAGTAGAATGAACCTCAATAGGAGAAAGTGTTTTGATACTTACTTTTTTATTTTCTATTTTTTCCTGAGGATAGGTGCTTATCTCAATAAGTTTGACATCGTTATCAGCTAATTTATAACTTTCTGCCATTATTCCGTTTTTTGCGATTTGTCCTATAATCCAGTGAATAGGAGAGGCAAGATAGAAACTTATTCTTTCTGGAAAGTAGAAGCCTTTGTTTTTTACAAATTTCCCCTTTTCGTTTATCTCTGAGAAGACAAAGAGTTTGAAGAAACGGTTTTTGTGTTGAAAGCCTTCGGAGTGGAGCCAGTCGGCGCTTAACCTGTCAAGCATGTTGTATATTAGCCCTTGAATTGAAGAAAAGTATCCTGCGGGAAGGAATATGGGGGATTTTGCTTCAAAGACAAGTTTTATTTTCATGACACCCTCGCATATTGTTTATAAAGATATGATAGTAAAAAATCAGACATTTACAAATTTTTTAATTTTTTTACGACTTACAAAACAAGCCTTTTATTTTCTATTAATTACGCTTGAAAAATTTTTAACAATTTTGAAAAAAAACAAAACTATATTTTTATGTGAATTACATTTGAAAGATAAAAAAAGGGGGCTTGAAGCCCCCGAGGATTTAAGCTTTTGGAATTTCCGTTCCTAAAACATATTTTTCAAAGAATGGTGTCCAGTCGGTTTTTGTAATTGCGTTTAGTATGCCTATTAAGTCCTTTGTGTAGATATAGTCAAAGTCTGAGTTTTTAAGGATTGCCCTTAAGAAGAGGACAAACATTCTATCTCCCTGCTTTTTGCCGTATTTTTCCTGAAGTTTAAGCCTTATGGCGTGAATTACCAGCGGCCCTTTGTTGTATATCAGTTTCCACCTGTCCCAATAGTCTCTGTCGGTTTCTCCCGATAAGTCCTGCGCAAAGAATAGCACGCTGCCTTTGTTTAGCATTTTTGTTTGGGTAAGCCAGTTTTTTACCATTCTGTTGAAAGCCTTTTCTCCCTTTTTCCTGCTTTTGTTTACCGCTTTTATGCATAAAGCGGAAGAGTACTGAGCAAGGGCTTCCGATATCCACATCTCTTTTGCGTTTGGAATTTTTGCAACATGTCCCCAGTATGCGTGGGATATTTCGTGAACAAACCTCTGGTTAACCCCTTCGGAGAAAAGCCTTGAGATGTAGTCTCTTAAAGGTGAGAATGCTTCCTGAGTTATGAATATCAATCCCGGAGGCGCCTGCCCAAAACCCCAACTGTTTACTTCAACAATTTCCTGGTTTTTGAAGGGATACGGATAGCCGAATAAACGGGAGTAAAAGTCTTCGGCGACAAAGAAGTTGTTTGCAAGCCTTAAAGCATGCTTTTTCTTTGCCATTGCATAGGAAGAGACTGTGCATTTGTATCCATTGTATTCCTTTGTATAAACATGGTATTTGCCGGCCGCAACAACAGGGAATTGAACTTCGTTGTCAACTGAGGTTTTCAGGTAGTTGTAGTTTCCGTCTTCCCCTTTGTTCTCAACCTTTCCGCTTGCAAATATTGAGTAGGGCTTCGGCGCTTTAACGGTTATTTCAAATGAGGATTTCTCTTTGCTTAAATCAGGCTGAGGATACCATGCATAGGTGCCTAAAGAAAAGTAGTTGTCTCCGTTCGGGTGAATGGCTATATCTCCTTCGCAAACAGTTTCAATAGTAACAAAATCTCCAATGTTAAAACCCTGCCCCAAATCTACAAACAATTGGCCTTTTTTGTGGAGAAAGTCTGCATCTTTTCCGTTAACCTTAACGCTTTTAACATGGTAGTACTTGAATTCATTGGAGTATCTTGACGATATAAGGTTTGCTACAAACCCTTTCAGGTTGTTTCTGTTAATCCTTACCCTTTGTTTTGATTTAACAATTAAGTGTTCGCCCTTGTCATTAAAAACATTCAACTTTGTATCAACAACCGTGAATATAGGGTTGTCTTTGTCAAACCATGAATTTTTTAAAGTTTTTGAGGTTAACTCGGCAACATAGTAATTTCCTTTTAAGTCAACGCTGTTTGAGTTATAGGGCATTACCGCATACATTTCTTCAGTGAGGTTGTCAAAAGGGTCAATTATGTAGGCCAATTTTCTCTTTTTTGAATGAATGTAAACGGTAACAACACCGCTTTGAGGGAAAATCCTGTCATATATTGCCCCGATTGAGGGCACGGTGCCTAAAACACCTTTGAAAACTTTCTGAACCTTTTCAGGAAATTTCACGCTTTCAGGTAATGTTTTCTTTTCCAAAGCCTTGCCTAATTTTGCACTCCATATAAACACCCAGTCTGCTTTGTCGTTGAAAATCATTGTGCCGTTTTCAATGTTAGGTTCTTCTCCGAAAGTGTTTTTAAAGTTTCTAATTGCGACCGGAAGGAAGAATTTGTCGTTAAATTTGTAATTGTATGAGGTTTTTTGAATTGCAATGCCTACAGGCTCTTTGCCCGCAAGCATAAGATAGACTTTGCCGCCGGGCTCAAGGTTGACGACTAAATCTGCTACTTTGAAACTTTTTGTCTTAATGTCAAGAAGCCTTAATTCGGGATAGGTTGCTTTGTTGTAAAACTCTTTTAAATTACCTGAAAACCCAACCGCACAGAAAAAAAATAACAAAAGAATAAATTTTGCTTTTTTAAACATTGACACCCCCGCTAATATTTCATACTGAAAT
>WFPG01000205.1 GCA_015487755.1 Acidobacteriota bacterium | reverse complement strand
TTTAATTAGTTGAAAAATTGATATTTAGTTTAAGGGAGGGATTTATGGGAGTTTATGTAATAGGCACGGGGCATACAAAGTTCGGGAAGTTAAAAGACAAGGATTTGTATCAGTTGATTGTTGACGCTGGCAAAGAGGCGCTTGAAGATTCAGGTATTGAAGCAAAAGAGATAGGGGCAATCTTTGTAGCAAATTACGATGCAGGCGGTTTCAACAATCAGGGGCATTTAGGCCCTATTGCCCTTGAAATTCACCCTGACTTAAGATTTAAGCCTACAACAAAACTTGAATCTGCCTGTGCAAGCGGTTCTGCCGCAATCCTTGCCGCAATGAATGCAATTGAAGCGGGAAAGATAGATTTTGCCCTTGTTATAGGGGTTGAAAAGATGACTGCACTTGATACCCCGGGAGTTGCAAGGGTACTTGCAACAGGCTCTCATTGGCCTACAGAGGGAAGCAAGGGTATGACATTTCCGGGGCTTTTTGCAGAGTATGCAAAGGGGTATAAGGCGCATTACGGGTTTTCAGACGAGGAATTAAGGGTTATGCTTGCAAAGGTTTCGGCAAAAAATCACAAAAACGCCCTTGAAAACCCCCTTGCTCAATTGCCGTTAGACATTACCTATCAGGATATTTTGAACACTCCTGACGAGAAAAACCCGATTATAGCCGAGCCTTTAAGGTTGTACGATTGCTCTTTGATTTCTGACGGTGCTGCGGCTCTTGTTTTAACAAACAGAGAAAATGCGGAAAAACTCAAAGACAAATTGGTTGAGATTACAGCAATGGAGTGTGCAACCGATTACCTTCCCATGTCAAAGAGGCCTAATTACGAGTTTGTTGCAGGCAAGGTTGCCGTTAAAAAGGCTTATGAAAGAGCGGGTATTACAGTTAACGACATAGACTTTGCCGAGGTGCACGACTGTTTTACAATTGCGGAAATCCTTGCTTACGAAACTTTAGGCATAACAAAAGACGGGGAAGGTTACAAAGCGCTTGACGAAGGCATAGTTTACAAAGACGGGAGATTGCCTGTAAACCTTTCAGGTGGATTAAAGGCAAAAGGCCACCCTGTCGGTGCAACAGGGGTTTCAATGGGGGTTATAGCAACAAGGCAACTATTAGGAAATGCAATCGGGCATCAATTAGATAGCCCTGAAATAGGGGTAACCTTCAACATAGGCGGTTCAGCAGCCTCAAACTATGTCGGGGTTTACAAAAGGGTAAAATAATTCTTGATTTTTTCCAGATTAAAGCGGGGATTTTTCCCCGCTTTTTTAATTAAAACAGGTTTTTCAATATCCCCTTTTTCTTAATTTTTTCTTTTAACTTATTTTTGTACTTTTTCTCAAGCTTCTTTTTCTTTTTGTTCAGTTTTTCCTTTGCTTTGTCTTTCCAGACATTTTTCAATTGAGAGTATATCGCCTTTGTGTCAACTTTTACCTTCGGGTTGTCTAATTTCCCAGTTAAATAGATTGGGAATACAAGTTTTTCAACCTTTTCTTCCCCTAACTTTGGTATCTTCATTGTTGAGTTTTCAATGTTAACTTCTAATTTAGCGTCAATCATTACATCATTTTTTTCAAAAATCTTTCCTTTACCCTTGATTGTGGTTGTCCCTCCCTTCAATGTGTTCCGGTTTTTGAGTTTTATGGATTCAAGCACCTTGTCTGTGTTAAGGTTGTTCAACGAAAAATCAAATCTGTTTTCTCCCTTTTTAGCGCTTAAACCTGCAAAAACCCCGTTAAAGTCAAATGTTTTTTTTGAAGATACAATATGAATTTCGGGAGCAACAGGGGAAAGGTTTGGGTTTGTTGAAATCTCTTTCATAAATAGTTTAAGTGTTTCCCCTTTTAGGATATTGTATGTTTTTATGTTATCAGCCGTAAGTTTTGTAAATGCAAAGGTCGGCGATTTTCTAATCAAATGCTTTGCAATTACATTTTGATAGCCCAGTGCTTCCGCTTCCCTTTTTAGCCTTTTTTCAAGCGTTTCCCCTTCTGTTCCCGTGTACTTTTTTACCATTTCGGCTGATTCGGATAGTTTTTTATACCATCTTTTAACCTTTTTTAACTTTCTTTTAATCTCTTTTGCATTTGAAAGGTAGTAGTCAAGGGATTTGTAATTTGCATTTTCTTTTCCCTCTTCAACTTTCAAAGGCTTCAAAAGTTTGCCTTTTTTCTTTCTGGGGCTGCCAATTTCAGCCCCGACAATCTTTACATTATCAAGCCTCAACCTTTTTGCGAGCAAATTTTTACTGCTAATGTCCGCGGTAATCTCTTTTGCTTCAAACAGGTTTTTGTCAAGGTGTTCAGGGTCGCATATTGCAATGTGTTTTACTATAAATTTCCCTTCCGATAAGTCAATGTAAGCCTTTCCTATGTCAACCGTTGCACCGTTTGCCTGTTCAAGCCCCATTTTCATATACTTTTTAATAAAAGAGCCTGCAAGAAACTGCTGGGTGAAAAAGAGAATTGCAAAGACTATAACTACAAATACTATTCCTGAAATCCTTAAAGGAAAGGCTTTTTTTTGCAGAATCTTTTTGTAATCTTCTTTTTTCCCTTTGCCGAATAGTATAAAAATAAGTGTTTTGCCGAATTTTGTTTGAGTAAAAGACATTATTTTGGAATCTTTTTCCCTTGCAGATACCATTGATCTCCTGAATTTTTGCACAGTGTAAACAACGAAAATTCCCCATAAAATTCCCACTAAAATCCCTAAGATTAAAGCACCTGTCGTCAAATAGTATTCAAAGCCGCAAAGTGCAAAAACAGGTGCATTTATAAGGTAAACAAAGAGTTTCTTTGCAAATCCATTCATTAAACTTACCCCTATCTTGAATGTGATAGGAGTGATTAAATAAGACAAAATCTTAGTTAAAGCAAATGTTGTAAGCGCAAGCCCTAAGTTTGCGTTCAAGATTATAAGCAAAAATAAGGCAAACACGGTAAGCCCCGGTGCACGGCTGAAGCCGGGCAGAAAGCCTAAAACAGAGCCTAAAATGCATGCAAGCATAATTTGAAATGGTGTGGCGTTACCCCTTAAAATCTTCCCTATCTTTCTCGTAAAAATCATTTTCCCCCCTTTGTGCTATTTTTTGCTTTTTATTTTATTATACCTTTGAATAAATTTAACGGGTATTTTTTTATATAGCAAAGAGGGTATTAACATTTTTTGTTTGTTTTTGTAGGAAATATTTTCATGACGAGATAAAAATGAGCAATGAAAAGTAAATAGAGAGGGAAAATACTTTCACCATTTCACCTTTTATTTTTTTACCACTTCACTATTTCACTAATACTCTATTATGCTATTTTTACATACCTTTTCCGTGCAAGAATGGCATGTTTTATTAAATTTGCTATAATTTAACCTATGTTTTTCCCGTGTTTTTGCAGGCATAAAAATTGCATATAAAAATAGATTGGAAAATAAATTTTAGGGAGTGTGTGTATGGATAGCGGAATCAAGGTTATCAACGAACAGGTTAAGGAAAAGAGCGCAATTGTTGACGCTTTGTTAAGCGAGGTTTCCAAAGCCATTGTCGGGCAAAGGTATATGGTTGAAAGGCTTTTACTTGGGATTTTGACAGGGGGGCATATACTTGTTGAAGGTGTGCCAGGGCTTGCAAAAACCCTTGCAATTAAGTCTATTGCAGATGCCGTTGATTGCAGTTTTAAGAGGATACAGTTTACCCCTGATTTGCTTCCTGCCGATTTAACAGGCACCCAGATTTACAACCCGAAAGACGGCACTTTTACATCAAAGAAGGGGCCTATCTTTGCAAACTTAATACTTGCAGACGAGATAAACAGGGCTCCAGCAAAGGTGCAGTCAGCCTTGCTTGAGGCTATGCAGGAGAAACAGGTTACTGTGGGAGACAGCACCTATAAACTTCCAGACATCTTTCTTGTTATGGCAACCCAGAACCCTATTGAGCAGGAAGGAACATACCCTTTGCCTGAAGCGCAGGTTGACAGGTTTATGCTTAAACTTAAAATCACCTATCCCTCAAAGGAGGAAGAACTTGAGATTCTGGAAAGGTACACAACGGGCAAAGAGATAAAGGTTTCAAAGGTTTGCACTTTGAAAGAGATTGAGGAATTAAAGGCAATTATCCCTGAAATCTATGTTGACGACAGGCTTAAAAAGTATGTTGTCAATATTGTTGACTGCACAAGAAACCCTGAAAATTACGGGTTGGAAGATTTAAAGGTTTTGATTGATTACGGCGCTTCCCCGAGGGCTACACTTTCCCTGATTACGGCAGCAAAGGGGTTGGCGGCAATAAGGAGAAGGGGATACATCACCCCCGAGGATATTAAGGCTGTTGCGCCTGATGTTTTAAGGCACAGGATTATTGTTTCTTATGAGGCTGAAGCGGAGCAGATTGATTCAGACGCAATTATTAGAAAGATTTTTGACGAGATTGAGGTTCCGTAAGGCTTTTTAATTGCCTTAATTTTCAGGGAGAGTGTATGAAAGCGGAAGAACTTCTGAAAAAGGTCAGAAGGATTCAAATAAAAACAAAGAGGCTGGTTGACGAGGCTATCGGGGGAGAGTATCACTCTATTTTCAAGGGCAGAGGGCTTGAGTTTGCCGAAGTGAGGGAGTATATCCCGGGAGACGATGTCAGGACTATTGACTGGAATGTAACAGCAAGGATGAACTTTCCTTTTGTTAAAAGGTTTAAAGAGGAGAGGGAATTAACAATAATGCTTATTGTGGATATCTCCCCCTCAATGAATTTCGGAAGCGAGGAAAAGTTAAAGAGGGAATTGCTTGCTGAAATCTGCGCTTTAATCGGCTTTTCCGCAATTGAAAACAACGACAGGGTGGGGCTTATCGCTTTTTCGGATAAGGTTGAAAAGTTTATCACTCCAAAGAAGGGAAGCAAGCAGGTTCTTGCAATTATAAGGGATTTGCTTGATATGGAATCGGAAGGCAAAACAGATATAAAATCTGCCCTTGAATACTTTTTAAAGGTGCAGAAGAAAAAGTCAATAGCGTTTTTAATATCCGATTTTCATTCAAGGGGTTTTGAGAAACAGATTGCCCTTGCCTCTTTAAAGCACGATTTAATCCCCGTAAGGGTTTATTCACAATTTGAGGTTGAGCCGCCTCAAGGGGTTTTCAGAATGCTTCCCCTTGAGGGAGAAAAACCTGTTATTGTTGATTTTTCCTCTAAAAAAGTGAGAGAGGCCTTTAAGGAGAATGTGCGTTTAAGAGACGAGTACCTTTTCAACCTTTTTAATAAGTACGGCATGGATTATTTAAATATAAAGACAAACGACGATATTTTCAAGGCTTTTCATAAATTCTTTAATATGAGAAAGAGGAAGTTGAAGAGATGAGAAGGTTAGCGGTTTTTACAATTTTGCTGTTTTCCCTTTTTGCCATTGCGAGAGAGCCGAATATTACAGTTTCCCTTACAAAGTATAAGTGTGCAATTGGGGATAAAATAACCGCAGAGGTTAAGGTTGTAAGCGACGCAGGTTCAAAAGTTGAGTTTGATATTGAGAAAAGCGAAGACGACAAGGTAATTGTCGGTGATTATAAGAGCGAGTCTAAAAAACTTCCCGAAAATATGAAATTAACCGTTTTAACCTTTACCGTTCAGTCATTTAAATTGGGAACTGTTAAATTAGGCAGGGTAAAGGTAAAGGTAAACGGTAAAGAGTATGAGAAAGATATTCCCGACTTAGAGGTTGTGTCAATACTTCCTCAAAATAAGAAAGCCATAAACCCTTTAAAGCCGCAGGCAAGCATTAAGCCTGATTACTCATACCTTAAAAGGTATGCAAAATACGGCTTGATAGTGCTTATAATACTTGCCCTGGTTTACTATTTGATTAAAAAACTTATTGAAAAACTTAAAGGCAGGGAAGAGAAAATTGAAGAAAAACCTGAAATACTTGACCCGCCCTGCGTTGAGGTTAAAAACCTGATTTCCTCTTTGCTTTCAAAAACCTATTTGAAAGAGGGGAAAGTTAAAGAGTTTTTTGTTGAGTTATCGGAAATTGCAAAAAGGTTTCTTGGAAGGGTTTTTGAGTTTGATTACGATTCAAAGACAAGCGAAGAAATTTTTCAGTTGATAAAAGGAAAAGCAAAGATTGAGGAAGAAAGCCTTATAAAAGACTTTTTTGAGGTGTGCGATTTAGTTAAGTTTGCAAAGTATGTGCCCGAGCAGTCTGAGATAAATTCAACTGTTAATACACTTTACCAGATTGTTGAAACAATCTGCAAAAGGGTTGAAGTAAAAGAGGAAGGGGAAAAAGATGTTCAGGTTTAAGTATCCTCTTGTGTTTATTCTTCTGCCTCTCGTGATTTACATAGGTTTTTTGCTTTACAAAAGGCTTTTTTCAAAAAACAGGGGCTTACATTATTCCTCTTTTCTGATTGATTTGGCGCCCAAAAATTACAAGCATTACCTTTACACATTCACATATTTTCTTCCTTTTGTGGCACTGGTAATTATGGTTTTTGCACTTGCAAGGCCTCAAATAGGGGAAGGGTATGAAAAGCAGGAGACAATGGGGATAGATATAATGCTTTGCCTTGACACATCTTCTTCAATGAAGGCGCTTGATTTTAAGCCGAAAAACAGGTTTGAGGTTGCAAAAAAGACAACCCTTGACTTTGTAAAAAAGAGGAAATACGACAGGATAGGGTTTATTGCCTTTGCCGGATACGCTATTACAAAATGCCCTTTAACGACTGATAAGAGAATGCTTGAAAAGATTATCAAAGATACTAAATTAGACTCAATAGAAGACGGAACCGCAATAGGTATGGCTATTGCAACAGCCGTAAACAGGCTGAGAAAATCAAAGGCAAAGACAAAGGTTATTATCCTTTTGACAGACGGTGTAAACAACAGGGGTGTAATTGACCCTTTAACTGCGGCAAAACTGGCAAAAGAGTTAGGAATTAAGATTTACTCAATAGGGATAGGAACAAACGGCTTTGCCGAGATACCCCAGAAAAACGCTTTCGGAATGGAGACCTATGTTAAGGTGCCTGTTGAGATTGACGAGGCTCTTTTGACAAAGGTTTCAAGAATGACGGGGGGTGAATACTTCAGGGCAACCGATTCAAAGAAGTTGCAGACTATTTACTCAATAATTGACTCCCTTGAAAAGACAAAGATAGAGGTTAAGAGGTTCACTGTGTGGAAAGACAAGTACTATCCTTTGCTTTTAACCGCATTGATTTTGCTTCTTGGATACATAGTTTTAAATAACATTGTGTTGAGGGTGAAAGAATGAATTTCGGCAGGGTTGAATTTTTGTATTTGCTTGGTATTGTGCCTGTAATTGCGGTGCTTATCTATATTCAGTATATTCTAAAAGAAAGATTTTTAAAACAAAGCGGGCTTAAGAGGGCTTTTAGTACCTATGCATTAGACAGAAGGTTTTTTAAGCAGTTTTTCCTTATACTTTCAATTGCTTTTTTAATACTATCCATTGCTTCCCCTCGCTTCGGGGTTGCCCTTGAAAAGGGAGAGAGAAAAGGGAGAGATATATTCTTTCTAATAGATGTTTCAAACTCAATGAATGCGACCGATATTAAACCCTCAAGGCTTGACGCAACTAAGCAGGTTATATACAGCCTTTTGAAAAAGATGAACGGAGACAGGGTGGGAGTTGCCGTTTTTGCCGGAAGGTGTCAGATAATATGCCCCCTTACGGATGATTACGACGCTGTTTCTATGTTTGTTGATTCAATAGATACAGATATGATTTCTATGCAGGGGACTGATTTAGGCGGGGCTATTGAAAAGGTTGTAAAAGAGGGTTTCCCGAAAAACGATAAGGGGTTCAGGACAATAATTGTTTTTTCAGACGGAGAGGATTTCGGCAATTCGGTTGATGAGGGGATTAAAGTTGCAAAACAGAACAATGTGCTTATATTCACAGTCGGGATAGGTTCAAAAGAGGGAGCGCCTATTCCCGAAAAAGACATAAACGGCAAAGTAATCGGCTTTAAAAAAGACAGAGAGGGTAAGGTGGTTATAACCAAGATGAACCCGAAAACATTAGTTAAGGTTGCGAAAGAAACAGACGGGGAGGCTTTTATTGTTAGGTCTAACCTTGATATTGAGCCTTTGATTAAGAACATAAATAAATTGCAGAAAAAGAAGTTTGCGGAAAAGGGTTTTGTAAGGTTGAAAGACAGGTATTACTATCCCCTTGCTGTTTCAATACTATTTTTAATTGCTTTTCTGGTGCTGTGAGGTGGGTATGTTGAAGAAATTGTGTATGCTGATTTTAATAGGTTTGTTTGTATTTCCCGTTTTCAGTGAAAATATCTTTGCGGATAAAGGCTATAAACTTAATGAAAAGGGGAATAAAGAGTATTTAAACAAAAACTATAAGTCGGCGGTTAACAATTACATAAGGGCTTTAAGCGAAAGGGAAGACCCGATTATTAAATACAACCTTGCAAACTCACTTTACCAGATGAAAGATTACGACAAAGCCATAGATGTTTACAAAAAGATTGAAAAGGAAGTGCCTGACAGTGTTAAGCCTGATTTATATTACAATCTTGGAAACGCTTACTTTCAGAAAAAACAGTACGACAAAGCGGTGAAAAGTTATGTAAATTGTTTGAAGATGAAGCCTAAAGACAAGTATGCGAAGGAAAACCTTGAACTTGCCTTAAAGATGTTGAAACAACAAAAGCAGAAGAAGAACAAAAAGAACGACAAGAGCGACAAAAACAAAGAGAAAAACAAAAACCAGAAGGATAAAGAAAAAAACAAGGATAAGAAAAAGAACAAAAAAAACAAACAACAGCAAAAAGAAAAGCAGAAAAATGAGCAGAATAAAAAAGAGGAACAAAAGAAGAAAGAATTGAAAAAGTTGTTGAAAACCCTTGCGGAGCAGGAAAAGATAGACAGAAAGAAGAATATGAAAAATAAGAAGAAGCAAAAGGCTATCATTGATAGAATGGAAAAAGACTGGTAAACTATTGAAGAGTAAGAAAAAAGGGTAATGCTATGAAAAAATTGGCCTTTGTTTTATGGTTGACAATAGCCTTTTCTTCAATATCTTTTGCTGAAAGCGTTAAGGCTTATGTATCAAATACTAAAATTGGCACTGAGGATACCCTTACCTTTACCATAGAAGGGGAAAACATAGACGGCAATCTATCAATAACATCTCCTTTAAATTTTCCGGGATTTTCAATTGTAAGCGGCCCAAACAGGGGGCAGTCTATTTCAATAGTAAACGGAAGTATGAGCAAAAAGGAGACAATAAGTTTTATACTTGCCCCTGAAAAAGAGGGGAAATTTACAATTCCTTCATTAACGGTTAAAGCAGGAGACAGAGAGTATAAAACAAAACCTATTGAAGTTGAGGTTGTAAAGGGAAGCATTGTTCCCCGCCAGAGAAACAGGGGCAACGCTTACGACCCGTTTGACAACTTCTTTAACGACGATTTTTTTTCGCCGCCGAGGCCAAGGAATGTAAGGCCTGAAGACATCTTTATAAGGACAGAGGTTTCAAAGAAAAGGGCTTATGTCGGAGAGCCTATTTTAGTTAAGTTCAGGCTTTTTACAACAGTGCCCATTACCCAACTTGCTTTGCAGGAAGCCCCTTCGTTTCAGGGCTTTCTTGCTTACGATGTTGATACAAACCAGAGGATAAGGTTTCAATCAACCGTTTTGGCGGGAAAGAGGTATAACACGGCAATAATCTATAAAAAGGTTTTATACCCGACAAAATCAGGGGAATTAGTAATCAGGCCTTTGAGTTTTGTATTAAACGCACAGGCAGATTTCTTTTTCGGAAAAAGGGTCATAAGAAAGAGCGAGCCGATAAGGATTAAGGTTTTGCCTTTGCCTGAAGCACCAAAAGATTTCTCCGGAATTGTAGGCAGTTTTGACATTCAGGCTTCCGTTGACACAAAGACTGCAAAGGTGGGGCAATCTATCTCGTTTAAGGTTATCGTTAGCGGTAAAGGGGATTTAAAGGCACTTGATAATATAATCCCTGACACAATAGACGGGTTTAAAATCTTTAAATCATCTTCTCCTAAAATAACCTCTCAAGACCCTATAAACCAGTCAAAGGTGTGGGATATTGTCCTTGTTCCCACAAAAGAAGGAGAGTTGACAATCCCGCCTGTAAAACTTGTTTACTTTGACCCAGTGCTTGAGAAATACATAACCAAAGAGACTACACCGATTAAGATTTATGTTAAAGGGCAGGTTGAAAGCGGAGGAGCGGTTAACATTGTTACCCCCTCACAGGGCAATGAGGTGAAGGTTTTAAACAAAGACATTGCTTTTATAAAGACAGGCAAACCTGACACTACAAAATACCTTGTTGAATCAAAAGGTGTAATTATTGTTTCAACTGTATTCCCGATTTTATTCCTTGTATGGGGTTTTATGGTTAGAATTGTTGACGAGAGAAGGAAAAACGATGTTGAATACAGAAAGCAGAAGGCGTATTCGTTCTTCAAAAACAAACTTAAACTTGCAAAAAAATACGCAAAGAAAAAGAAAACAAAAGAGTACTATCAAACACTTTCAAAGGCTGTAATATCCTATTTTTCAGATAAATTCTCAAAGCCGAATATAGAATTAAGAATTGACGAAATAGAAACAATGCTTAAAGAAAAAGGGGTTGACGAGAAGTTGATTAAACAGTTAACCGATTTTGTTGAATACTGCGATTTTGAAAGTTATACCCCTCATTCTTCTGGAATTAAAACTGAACTTATTGAAGAGGCTAACGAGATAATACAGAAGGTGGAGAAGGCGCTATGAAAAGGGTTGCTTTAATATTGACGGCAATTTTTGTGTTGTCTTTTTCAGGGTTTTCTCAGGATGTAAATTCCCTGTTTCAAAAGGCAAACAATTTTTACTTAAACAAAAATTACAGCAAAGCACTGGCTATTTACAAACAGATAGAAAAACAACTTAATGAAAACAACGAGAATTCCTTCAAACTTTATTACAATTTAGGTTGCACATACTACAGGCTAAACGATATCGCAAACGCAAGGTATTACTTTGAAAAGGCAAAAAGGATTAAGCCCTTTGACAAAGACTTAAACAAAAGCCTTAATTTGCTTTTAACAAAGGTTAAAGATAAGGAGAAGAAGGTTAAAGAGGGTTTTTTTCTCCACATCTATAAAAAGATTTACCTGTCTTTTAGGTTAAACACCTTAACCGTTATTGCAATTTTCTTTTTTCTTGCGGTTTTTTTGATTTTAGGTATGCTAATCAGCAACAGGTATGACAAAAAGAAGTTATATTACGGGCTTGGAATAAGTTTGTTTTTGTTTCTATTGTCTTTTTCTTTGTTTTATTCAAGGTACAAATTCACTTTTCAGAAAGAGGGAATTGTTTTTGCAAACGAGGTTGAGGTATTCAGCGAGCCTAACACCTCTTCAACAGTGCTTTTTAAACTTCACAAAGCGGCAAAGGTAAAGATAGAGGATGAGTTAAACGGTTATGTTCACATATCCCTTCCCGACGGATTAAACGGCTGGATTGACAGGCAGTACATTAAAGAAATCTGAAAATTATGTGCCCGTAGTTTAACCGGATAAAACGCCGGCCTCCGGAGCCGGAAAGTGCGGGTTCGACTCCCGCCGGGCGCACCATTTCACCTAATACCTATTTACCCAACACCCTTTTTCTTTTTTGTGTTAAAATACTTAACTGTTATGAAAAAGAGGATTGTTGTCGCTTTAACAGGGGCAAGCGGGTTAAAATTAGGCGATTATTTTTTAAGGAAAATTGAAAAGAATAAAGATTTTTTTGAAAAAGCCTTTGTCATAGTTTCAAAAAACGCAAAGTTTGTGGCAGAGTCCGAAGGCTTTAACCTTGACTTTGATTTTTATAAAAAACACTTTGAACTTCTTGATGAAAACGATTTTGCTTCTCCCGTTGCAAGCGGTTCTTATCCCCTTGACGGAATGGTGGTAATACCCTGCTCAATGTCTTCCCTTTCCTCTATTGCGACAGGGGTGGGGTTAAACCTGATTCACAGGGCTGCCGATGTCTGCTTGAAGGAAAAAAGGAAACTTATTTTAGTGCCGAGGGAAACCCCTCTGTCACCAATTCACCTTGAGAATATGCACAAACTTTCCCTTGCGGGAGCCGTAATTGCGCCTTTTATCCCCTCTTTTTACAATAAGCCTCAAAGTGTTGAGGATGTGCTTGATTTCTTTTCAATAAGGATTTTTGATTTGCTCGGCATTACATTAAAAGACAAAAGAAGGTGGAGGATTGATGAATAGGATTTTGGAAGTTTTGAGAATGATAAAGATTGAGCATACAATTTTTGCGCTTCCGTTTGCTTTGCTCGGAATGGTTTTTGCCGCAAAGGGCATTCCTAATATAAAGACATTTTTGCTGGTTATTTTATGTACATTGTTTGCTAGGAATGCGGCAATGGCTTTTAACAGGTACCTTGACGCCGATATTGACGCAAAAAACCCGAGAACAAAAGACAGGTCAATTCCCGCAGGCAGGCTTTCAAGGTTTTTTGTCCTTGTCTTTGTAATTTTCAATTCAATCCTTTTTATAGCAACAACATACTTTTTAAACCCCCTTGCATTTAAACTTTCCCCTATAGCACTCTTTGTGGTGCTTTTCTATTCGTACACAAAAAGGTTTACCTCTTTTTCCCACCTTGTTTTAGGGCTTGCTGACGGAATAGCCCCGGCAGGCGGATGGATTGCCGTTACTGGAACTTTTGACAAAGAGGTTTTGCTTTTATCCCTTGCGGTAATGTTGTGGGTTGCGGGCTTTGACATTCTGTACTCATTGCAGGATATTGAGTTTGACAGAAGCCAGGGCTTATACTCCCTTCCTTCAAAGATCGGGGTTAAAAAGTCCCTTTTTGTTTCAAGGCTTTTTCATTTTGTGGTTGTTTTATTGCTTGCGTACTTCGGCTATCTTACAAAAAGCGGGCTCTGGTACTGGATAGGCTTATTTATTGCTTCGGCACTTTTGTTTTACGAGCATACACTTGTAAAGGAAGACGACTTATCAAAGATAGATATGGCGTTTTTTACCGTAAATGGTTTTTTCAGCATAATTATTTTGATTTTTTCTTTTTTAAATTTCTATTTATAAGGACTGATTATGAGGTTTAGCGACAGTTTTCTTGAGAAGGTGTTTGATAAAGTTAAAAGGGGCGAAAGAATTACCTTTGAAGAGGGAATTAAACTCTTTCAAACCGAGGATTTGATAGGTTTAGGCTATATTGCCGACTTTGTAAACAGAAAGAAAAACGGGAATATTGTTTACTTTAACATAAACAGACACATTAACCCCACAAACCTTTGTATAAACAAATGTCAGTTTTGTGCTTTTTACAGAAACTCTTTAGACGAGCCCGGTGCTTATGAGATGACTGTTGACCAGATTATTGAAACTTTAAAGCCTGAGGTTGAGAAGGGCTGTACCGAGGTTCACATTGTAGGCGGGCTTCACCCGAAGTGGAAGTTTGATGATTACCTGGCGATTATAAAGGGTATTAAAGACAATTTCCCCAAATTGCACATAAAGGCTTTTACCTGTGTTGAGTTTGACCACTTTTCAAGGATTTCGGGGCTTTCTCTTGAGGAAGTGATAGATAAATTAAAAGAAGCCGGGTTAGGCTCTGTCCCGGGAGGGGGGGCTGAAATTTTCAGTCAGAGGGTTAGAAGGCTATTGTGCAGGAATAAGATTTCAGGGGAAAGGTGGCTTGAAATTGCCGAAAAGATACACCAGAAAGGTTTAAAATCCAATGCAACAATGCTTTACGGCCATATTGAGACAATTGAGGAGAGGGTTGACCACCTTGATAGGTTAAGGAAGTTGCAGGACAAAACAGGCGGGTTTAACGCCTTTATTCCCCTTTCATACCACCCGGAAAATACAGAACTTGAGAAAAAACTAAATATAAAAGGCTCAACAGGAATGGACGACTTAAAGGTGATTGCAGTTTCAAGGATTTACCTTGACAACTTTAAACACATAAAGGCTTACTGGGTAATGCTTGGAAAAAAACTTGCCCAGACAGCGTTGTGGTTCGGGGCAAACGATTTAGACGGCACTGTTGTAGAGGAAACAATTACATTTATGGCAGGATATAAAACAGACAGAAAGGCAACAATCCCCGAAATTGTTAATCTAATAAAAACCGCAAAGAGAAAGCCTGTTGAGAGGGATACACTTTACAATACAATCAGGGAATACTGAAGATGAGAATAATTTACACCCTTTTGCTTTACATTGCCTATCCTTTAATATATTTGAAACTTAAAAAAAGGTTCGGTAAAGGTTACATAAAGTTAAGAAAATATCCGAACATTAAGGGTGAGTTTGACTGCATAATTCACGGGGCAAGTGTGGGTGAGCAGGTTTTAATTGTCCCGCTGGTAAAGGCTTTGTTGAAAGAGGGTAAAAAAATTCTGTTAACCTGCGCAACAGATACAGGGTTTAAAAAGGGCAAAGACAATTTCGGAAAAGAGAAAGATGTTGCTATCTCATACCTTCCCTTTGATTTTCCATTTTCGTTAAAAGAATTTTTCAAAAATGTTAAAGCAACCTCTTTTATCTTTGTTGAAACCGAACTGTGGCCGAATACTATCTTTTACGCAAAAAAGTATGGCTTAAAACTCTTCCTTATTAACGGAAGGATATCGGATAAATCATTCCCCAATTACAAAAGTGTTTCCTTCTTTCTGAAAAAGTTGTTTGATAACTTTGAAAAGGTTATTGTTAGAAGTCAGAAGGATTTTGAAAGGTTTGTTCAAATAGGTTGCGGAAGGGAAAAGTTAAAAGTTTGCGGCAATTTAAAACTTGTAAACAAGCCTGAAGTAAAGCATAAAATAGTTGTTGAAACGAATCTGCCCATTGTGGTTTTCGGTTCAACAAGGGATTACGAAGAGGGGTTGATCCTTGAATATTTAAAAGGTTTGATAGGAAAAAAGTTTGCAGCAATCTTTGTCCCAAGGCATATTGAAAGGGTTGAAGAAATAGTAAAAGAGGTGAAAAAACATGGCTTTAGCCCTGTTTTAAGCAATGGCAAAGGCAAATTTAAACTTGATAGCAAAGATGTTTTAATAGTCAACGAAACAGGAAAACTTGTAAGTTTTTATGCTATTGCGGATTTATGCTATGTCGGCGGAAGCCTTGTTGATTTCGGCGGGCAAAACTTTGTTGAGCCTCTTTTTTTAGGCAAGCCTGTGGTAACGGGAAAATTCCTATCAAACTTTGAGGATTTAAAAGAAAGCCTTTCAGATTACTTTACAATTGTTGAAGGCGGCAATGAGTTGAGATTTTTTATTGAAAATTTCTTTGAAAATAAGCAATATTTTAATGACAGGGCTGTTAAAGCAAGTGAAATTCTTGCAAAAAATTCACAAAGCCTTGACTGTGTATTAGGGGAAATAAAATGTTGAACAGCGTTTTACTGAAAATACTTATTTTTCCGTTTTATCTCATTTATTTGTTTCTCATAAATTTAAGGAATTTTCTCTATTCTGCGGGGTATTTTAAAACAAAAAAGTTAAACAAGCCTGTAATATCTGTCGGGAATATTACTGCGGGAGGAACGGGGAAAACGCCTTTTACAATTATGCTTTCCGAGTTAATAATAAACGAATTCGGTTTAAAGCCCTGCATTCTTTCAAGAGGCTACAAGAGGGATAAAGAGGGGGAAATAAGGATAGTTGAGGAAAATTGCTCATTTGTAAAGTGCGGGGACGAGCCTGTTTTGATAAAGCAAAGGCTAAAAGATAAGGCTTGTGTTATTGTGGGGAAAAACAGGTATGAAAGTGCACTGAAACACGGGGAAGAATGCAACTGCGAGGTTTATATACTTGATGACGGTTATCAGCACAGAAAACTTTCAAGGGATATTGATATTTGCCTTGTTGATTGCTCAAACCCTTTTGGAAACGGGAAAATAATACCTTACGGCATTTTAAGAGAGCCTGTTTCAGAGTTGAAGAGAGCCGACATTATAGTGTTGACAAGGGCTAAATACGCCAAAAACATAACACTTTTGAGAAAGTCCATTGAAGAGATAAACAAAAAAGCAGTTTTATTTGAAGCAGACCTTGAAATCAGCCACTTTTACCAGCCTGCAAAAGACAGGATAATAGCATTGGAAGATATGCAGGAAAAGAGGGTTGTAAGTTTTTCCGCAATAGGAAATCCCCTTTCTTTTAAGGCAGACCTTATCACTGCCGGGTTAAATGTGATAAAATCATTTTCATTCAAAGACCATATTGTCCCTTCAAGGGAGAAACTTGAAAAGTTAAATGCGGTTGCAAATGAACTTAAAGTTGATTATATTGTTGCTACCGAAAAGGATTGGGTAAAATTGAGAGAAGAAAAAGTACTTGAAATTTTCGGGGAAAAGTTGACAATATGTATTTCAAATATGCTTTTAAGCAGAGAGAAAGACTTTTTAAAATATCTGGAGGGAAGGTTAAATGACAAAAGAAATTCTTGACAAACTCACCAAGGAGATTAAGGAATTAGAGTACGAATTAACGGTAACTCTTCCGAAAGAAATCGCAAAGGCGGCTGCGCAGGGGGATTTATCCGAAAATGCAGAGTATGAAGCCGCTTTGGAAAAGCAGAGGCTGTTGCAAACCAAACTGATGAACTTAAAAAAGAGAAGGGCTGAAATAGCCCAGATAGATGTTTCAAGGCTTCCTAAAGACAGAATTAGTTACGGAACAACCGTTGTCCTTTATGACCTTGACAAAGACGAAGAGATTACCTACACCCTTGTTATGCCTGAAGAAACGGAAGAGGGAAGCGACAAACTTTCTATAACTTCCCCTATAGGCAAAGCCCTTGTCGGCAAAAGAGAGGGCGACGAGGTTACGGTAAGGGTTCCGTCAGGGGAAAGAAACTTTGAAATAGTGGAGATTCAAACCCTTCACGACAAACAATGAAAGACTTTTTAACCTCTTTAAAAGAAAAATTTTTAATAGCAGACGGTGCTTTCGGGACATATTTAAACCAGAAGGGCAGGCCTGCAAATATCTGTAGAACTGAAGAAAACCTGAAAAACCCCGAACTTGTGGTTCAAATTCATAAAGAATACATTGAAGCGGGGGCTGAAGTTATTGAAACTAACACCTTTGACGGGAATGTTTTAAAACTGTCTCTTTTTGAACTTGAAGACAAGTTTGAACTGTTAAACAAACTTGCTGTTCAGAACGCGAAAAAGGCGGCAAAAGGGAAAGATGTTTACATCGCAGGCTCAATTGGGCCTACTAATGCACTTTTAAAACCGTACGGAAATTTAATTGAAGAAGATTACAGAGATATCTTTTCCTTACAGGCTAAGGTTTTGATTGAAGAAGGGGTTGATTTAATTATACTTGAAACCTTTTCGTCACTTATTGAAATAGAAAACGCAGTAAAGGGGATTAGAAAAATAGATTCTTCAATACCTGTGGTGGCGGAAATTACCTTGCTTGAAGACGGCTTGACAAAATTTGGAGACAGCCCCGACACCTGTTTTACAACCTTGTTAAAAGCAGGGGCTAATGTTGTAGGGATTAACTGCACTTTAGGGCCTGCCGAACTCTTTAACCATTACAGGCCGTACTTTGAGAGGTTTAAAAACACCCTTTTAAGTGCAATGCCTAATGCAGGCTATCCGGTTACGGTAGGGGACAGGGTTGTATATCCGGTTTCCGAAGAATACTTTAAAGAATACGGCATACTTTTTCTTGAAAACGGGGTAAACCTTGTTGGGGGATGCTGCGGAACAACTCCTTCCCACATAAACAAACTTGTTGAAGCGGCAAAACAACTTGAAATTGAAAGAAAAAAATCAACAGTAACCTTTCTTGAAACAACATTGATAAAAGAGGAAGAGCAGGAAGACGCATTATTTGACGACGAATTGCCTGAAGTTTTTCAAAAATTGGGGAAAAAATTTGTTATAAGCGTTGAGGCAAACCCGCCTAAAAGCCCGTCCCCTGAAAAGCAGTTAAAAAAATTAAAACATTTAAAGGAATTGGGTATTGACGCAGTTAACATTGCTGAAAACCCCCTTGCAAGGGTAAGAATGAGTGCAATGGTTTACGCGTTTTACATAAAAACAGTACTTGGTTTGGAGCCTATACTTCACATTACCTGTAGGGACAGAAACATAATAGGCTTGCAGTCAGATTTATTAGGGGCCTATGCATTAGGGGTAAGGGGAATACTTGCATTAACGGGAGACCCCACATCGGTAGGGGAATTTCCCGAAGCAACAGGGGTATTTGACATAAACTCCGTAGGCATAGTTGAGATGGTTTCAAGAATGAACAAAGGTTTTGATTTCGGAATGAACAAGATAAAGGGCAGAACTAATATGTTTGTCGGTGTTGCGTTTAACCCCCTTGCATATGATTTAGACAAGGAGTTGAAGAAACTTGAACAAAAAGTGGAAGCAGGGGCAAAATTCCTTCAAACCCAGCCTATCTATTCCGAAGAAGTACTTGAAACATTGGCAAAGGTAAAAGAAAGGTTTAATATACCCGTACTTGTAGGGCTACTACCTTTAAAGAGTTATGCCCACGCAAGGTTTCTAAACAACGAATTTCCCGGAATAAATATTCCCGAACACATTTTGAAATCACTTGAAAATTCAGGCAAAAACTTTGAAAAAGGGATAGGAATAGCAAGGGAAATACTGGAAAAAGCAAAAAAATATGTTGACGGAGCCTACCTAATGCCCCCTTTTAACAGATTTGACATTGTAGAAAAAATTATGAAGCATTAAATTTTATGTGTAACTATTTATTAGAAGTTATACATAAACCAGTAACTTGATATTCAAAATTTAAGGTGTTGAACATTCAAATTACCGTTTACTAATCGGTTAAATTGTGCTATCTTTTTTACTGCATTGTTTTGTTCTTTCTAAATTTGCGGAGAGGTGACCGAGTGGACGAAGGTGCACGACTGGAAATCGTGTGTACCGCAAGGTACCGCGGGTTCGAATCCCGCCCTCTCCGCCATTTTCTTTTTTTAAGGGAATACTTTCCGGGGGTCTGGTCCTGTGCAACGGCGGTATCCGAACCGTGTCAGGCCCTGACGGGAGCAGCACTAAGGATATTTGCCGTGTGCCGCAGGTAACCAGATTCCCGTAAAGTATTTCTAAAAGGACGGATATGACTTATAGTGTTCTTGCAAGAAAATGGAGACCTGCCACATTTGACCAGGTTATAGGCCAGGAAGCGGTAATCCAGACACTAAAAAACTCTATTTCCGAAGGCAGAATACACCATTCCCTTATATTTTCAGGTTTAAGGGGAACAGGTAAAACCTCTACTGCAAGGATTTACGCAAAGGCTTTGAATTGTAAGAACGGGCCGACGGTTGAACCTTGCCTTGAATGTGATGCGTGCAAAGAGATTGCAGAGGGCAGGGATATAGATGTTATGGAAATAGACGCAGCCTCAAACAAAGGGGTTGACGATATAAGGAATTTAAAGGAGATTGTTCAATATCCCCCGATTAGGGATAGGTTTAGGGTTTTTATTATTGACGAAGTTCATATGCTTTCAACCCATGCGTTTAATGCTTTGTTAAAAACTATTGAAGAACCGCCTTCCTATGTTGTTTTTATACTTGCCACAACAGAGCCTCATAAAATACCCGCGACAATAAGGTCAAGGTGCCAGATTTTCGAGTTTAAAAAGATACCTCAGATAAAGATAGTCAGGCATTTAAAGGATATATGCGATAAAGAAGGGATTAACATTGAGGAAAGCGCTTTAAAACTTATTGTTGACGCTTCGGAAGGCAGTATGAGGGACGCACAGAGTTTGCTTGACCAGATTATCTCTTTTTCCGGAGAGAAAATTACCGAAGAGGATGTTTCGGTTGTTTTAGGTGTACCTGATTCTACTGTTTTTTTCAGGATTTTCAAAGCGATTGTCAATGACGACAGAGGTGAAATAGTTAACATACTTGACACTCTTGAAGAGAGAAACACCGATTTTGTTAAGTTTGTTTTAAGGCTTGGGGAATTTTTTAATTCACTGTTGCATGCAACTGTTAGAGGAGATAAAGAATTCTTTCCTGAAGATTTAAGGGATAAAAATTTTTCTATTGAGGATATTATAAGGTATTTGAATGTTATTCTTCAAAATGAAAGATTTGTAAG
>WFPG01000204.1 GCA_015487755.1 Acidobacteriota bacterium | reverse complement strand
CTGTATAGAAGAGGAAAGCCCCGAAAAATCGGGGCTAATTTTTTAATAATTTACTCTTCAAACTTTTTCATAACAAGAGATGCGTTTGTTCCCCCGAATCCGAAAGAGTTTGACATTCCGAAAACAGGGTTAATCTCTTGATATGTTCCCGGTATGTAATCAAGGTCGCATTCAGGGTCTTTTACCTCTAAGTTTCTTGTAGGATGGGCTTTCCCGGTGAATAATGTCAATGCTAAAATTGCCGCTTCAAGGCCGCCTGCACCCCCTAAAAGATGCCCTGTCATTGATTTTGTTGAATTGATTTTTAATTTGTATGCATGTTCCCCGAATAAATCTTTTATAGCCTTTGTTTCAATCTTGTCATTGTAATAGGTAGAAGTCCCGTGGGCATTGATATAGTCAACATCTTCAGGCTTAATGCCTGCATCTTTAAGGGCGGCTCCCATTGCCCTTCTTGCACCGTCTCCGTCTTCGGCAGGTGCGGTAATGTGGTAAGCATCCCCGCTCATTCCGTATCCGACAACCTCGGCATATATCTTTGCCCCTCTTTTTAAAGCATGCTCTAATTCTTCAAGGATTAAAACCCCCGCACCTTCGCCAATTACAAAACCGTCTCTCTCTTTATCAAATGGCCTTGACGCTTTTTCAGGCTCATCGTTTCTTGTTGAGAGAGCCTTCATCTGGCTGAAGCCTGCAACCGCAAGGGGTGTAATAGCCGCTTCGCAGCCCCCTGCAATCATTGCGACTGCGTCCCCTCTCTGGATAATCTTAAAGGCGTCTCCTATGGAATTTGTCCCTGTAGCACATGCTGTAACTACAGAACTATTTGGCCCTTTTGCGCCTAATCTTATTGAAACGGCACCGGATGCAAGGTTTATAATTACTGACGGAATAAAAAATGGTGACACCCTTCTCGGGCCTCTTTCAAGCAAGGTTTTATACTGCTGTTCAATGTAATTTAACCCGCCTATTCCTGAGCCTACAAGTACCCCTATTTCATTGCAGTTTGAATTGTTGATTTTTAATCCCGAATCCTCTAATGCAATTTCGCTTGCCGCAATTGCATATTTGATAAAATTGTCCATCTTTCTTGCTTCTTTTGGCGGGATAAAAGATCCTTCGTCAAAGTCAACTTCACCTGCAATCCTGCTTGAAAAACCTTCAGTATCAAATTTTGTAATGCTTCTTATTCCGTTCTCACCGTTGAGAAATTTATCATAGAGATTGTAACTCCCCGTGCCAAGTGGGGAAACAAGCCCAATCCCCGTTACTACTACTCTTTTACTCATACCTTTACTTTACATGTTCTTCAATATACTTTACAGCATCCCCTACAGTTTTTATCTTTTCGGCATCTTTATCCGGGATTTCAATACCGAACTCGTCTTCAAAAGCCATAATAAGTTCGTAAATATCAAGGGAATCTGCCCCTAAATCGTCAATAAAGTTTGAATTTTCGGTAATCTGGTCTTCTGAAACACCATCAAGCTGGTTTACGATAATTTCCTTTACCTTTGCTAAAATTTCACTCATTCTCTCCTCCTCCAAAAAATAGTCTATTGTATTTTAGGGATGAAAACCCAAAAAATCAAGTTTTATATAAGTATCAATTCTTCCTGAATATCTCCCGCTACAACCACTTCCCTGTTAAGTTTTATAAAAACATCTATTTCGCTTCTAACACCGACTTTACCGGGTATATAAATCCCGGGCTCTATTGAAAAGCATATCCCCGGCACTAACTCTCTTTCGTCTTTTGTTTCAAGGTTGTCTATGTTAACCCCGTTTCCGTGAACCTCTTCCCCTATTGAATGCCCTGTCCTGTGAATAAAGTATTCACCGTATCCAGCGTCAACAATTACTTTTCTGCACACATCGTCAACCTGGTATCCGTAAACCTTTTCCCCTTTGTCAAATTTTTCAATAACAAAGTTTAACGCGGCATTTCTTGCGTCTCTAACAATATTGAAAACCTTTACATAATCTTCAGGCGGGTTTTGCCCTACATACCCGCACCATGTGATGTCGTAGAAAATCGCACCGGGTTTATCTAACTTTGCCCACAAATCTATTAAAACCCTGTCCCCTTCTTTAAAATAGTAAGGGTTGTCAGGTGAAGGGCTAAAGTGCGGGTCTGACGGGTGTTCGTTAATTCCCACAATAGGGTGCTCGTCCATACAGGTTAAATTGTTTTTGTGAAACTCCGAAACTATCCATTGCTGGAGCTCATACTCTGAAAGCTTTTCCCCTTTGTCAATTGCTTCCCTTATCTTTTTAAATGCCCTGTTTTTTATATCCTGAATAATTCTCCCCGCTTCCACATGGGTTTTAAACCCTTCTTCGTCAATGATTGCCTCAAATTCCTGTACTAAATCTGCCGAAGACACAACTTCAACCCCGCTTGCCCTTACCAATTCAATAGTTCCCGCATCCACAACCGAAACATAAGGAATATTGTTCATTGGAGAGTATTGCATTGCTACTTTTTTAGCGCCTGAAAGTATTTTTTTTAAACATTCATGTAATTCCTGCCAGGAGAGATAAGTATTCTTTTCTCCCGGTAATAGGTCAAGTTTTGTAGATTCCACTTTTGATACAAGTTTTTTGGGGGTTCCTTCGGCGGGAATAAAATAAAACCACCTTCTTGAAGTAAATGTTACGGGAAGTTTTAGAATTCTATATGCCATTAAATCCCTATGGTGGAAATCGCAAAAAAGCCAGCCGTCAATTCCCTTTTCCTTTATTGATTTTTGAAT
>WFPG01000203.1 GCA_015487755.1 Acidobacteriota bacterium | reverse complement strand
TATTTTATCAAAAGTGAGGCGCAGACCTCGTAAATGAAAAATTGAGGCATAGACCTCGGAGATTAGGCCGCGGGGGGCTTGACTTTGTTTATAGCAACAACATCTAAAATTCCTCATTTTTAATTAAAACTTCATCCTTTATCCTTCATACTTCACGCTTCACACTTCATACTTCACACTTTATACTTTCCCTTACCCCTAATCTCCTTTTGCTTCAAGGATTTTTTTAATAAGCAATTCTTCAGGGGGTAGGCCTGAAAAGCCGTTTTCGCTTTGATATACTCTGCAACCGAAAAGCGGCTTTCTGTTTTCTTCCCCCTCTTCTAAATCAATTCCGTTAATGTGAATTGACGGAGAGCCGTAAAACCTGAGTTTTTCAGCCTCTTCAGGGTTATTTACTTTTACAAATTCAACCTCTGCTTCAATGTTTAATCTTTTAAGAACATCTTTTACAAGTTTTAGTGCATCGGTAGCATGCGGGCATCCCTCAAAATACAAAACATCAATCTTCATTTTTATTCTCCTGTTGTTTTTTTAATCCGTAATCGTTTATCTTTTTCCTTAAAGTGTTGGGTGCTATTTCAAGGATTTTTGAAGTCCTTGTTATATTCCAGTCTGTGTAGTCAAGGATAAATTTTATATAGTTTTTTTCAACCTCTCTTAAAGGCATTATCTTTTCAGGTATTGCGGTTGAAACCGTTAACTCTTTTCTTATGTCCGATTCATCAATGTACTCTGTTTTGCAATTTATTATTGCCCTTATAATTATGTTTTCAAGTTGCCTTACATTGCCGGGGAAATCATAACTTTTTAAAAGTTTTAAAGCACCTGCTGTAATGCCTTTTACAGGGTAAAGCCTTAAATTTTTGTGTTTGTTTAGAAAATAATTGACAAGTTCAGGTATGTCTTCAGCCCTTTCCCTTAACGGCGGTATTTTAATCTCGGCAACAGAAAGCCTGTAGTATAAGTCTTCCCTGAACTTTCCCTCTTCAACAAGTTTTTTTAAATCCTTGTTAGATGCGGCGACAATCCTTGCCTTTAAAGGGATTTTTTTATGGCTTCCAATTCTCTCAAACTCCCTCTCCTGTAAAACCCTTAAAAGTTTTACCTGAAACTCGGCGGGTATTTCCGAAATTTCGTCTAAAAATACAACCCCGTCTTCAGCCTGCTCAAGTTTGCCTATCCTTGTTTTATCAGCCCCTGTATATGAGCCTTTCTCCGCTCCGAATAATTCCGCTTCAATAAGGGTTGAGGGTATTGCCGATGCGTTTATGGCTATAAAGGGTTTTGTAGAATCCATTGCCCTGTGTATAGCCCTTGCCACAAGCTCTTTTCCCGTGCCGCTTTCCCCTACTATTAAAACAGGCACCCTGTTAACCGAAACAAGCCCTATCTGTTTTAATGTTTCGGTAATGCCTCTGCTTTTTCCAATGATTTTGTAATCGTCAACCTTGGTGGTTTTTATATTTTCCACTACTTCTGTTTTTTCAACATTTTTTAACTTTGCCTTTTCAATGAGTATAAGCATATCTTCAAGGTTTATAGGCTTTCGCAAGTAGTCAAAGGCGTTTAACTTCATTGCCTCAATTACTATGTCCATGTCCTCTCTTCCAGTAACAAGCACAATAGGGGTTTTAATCCCTTTTTCTTTTGCCCTTTTGAGAAAATCAAGCCCTGTAATGTCCGGTAAATGGTAGTCAAGGAATACTATGGTAGGGTTTTTTTCTGTTAAGGCTTCAAAACCCTCTTCCCCGCTGTTTTTTGTTATTGAGTTATACCCATGTGTTTCAAGTTGAAGTTGCAGAGACCTGCAAAACATTTTATCGTCGTCAATTATGAGAATTTTAACCATTTTTCTCCTCCGGTTTCTTTGTTTCAAGCACAATTGTAAATATAGCACCGCCGTTTTTCCCGTTTTCCGCTTTAATTTCACCGTTGTGGTATTCAATGATTTTCTTTACTATTGCAAGCCCTAATCCTGTTCCCTTTTCCTTTGTAGTAAAGAAAGGCTTAAAAATCATATCCTTAACCGCCTTTGAAAGCCCTTTGCCCTGGTCTTCAACCGAAATAAAAACTTTGTTGTTCTTCTCTTTCAGGTGAATGGTAATCTTCCCGTTTTTAGGGTTGGATTCAGCGGCATTTTTTATGATATTGCTTAAAGCCCTTAAAAGGTGCTCTTTGTCCCCGTAAATAAATGTGTTTTCTTTTAACTCTGAAATGACAAACGCTTTTTGCCCTAATTTTGATATTTCGGGGGAGACTATTTCAAGTGCCTGCTCTACCAATTCAACAGGTTTTATGCTTGCCTTTTTCAATTCAATAGGCTTTCCGAAATTCAAAAGTTCAGATAGCATATTTTCAAGCCTTGAAACCTGGCTTTTTGTAATATTTAACAATTCCGAGTAAGTTTTGTCGTCTTTAAGTTTTTCCGCAACGGCGTTTATGTTAAGTTTTACCGAAGACAACGGGTTTCTCATTTCATGCACAATGCTTGAACTTAACTCCCCTATTGCCGCAAGGCTTGATTTTTGCGCCAACTCCTTGCTTTGCTCGGTTAGCCTGTCAATCATTGCATTAAAAGCATCTGCTACCGCTTTTGCCTCTTTGGTGTCGTAATTCTTAATCCTTGCATTCATATTTCCGTTTATAATTTCCTTTGAAACCCTCTCAAGGTCTTTTAAAGGCATTGAAATCTTTTTTGCAATCTTTGTTGCCACAAAAATAACAATGATGAAAACAAGCAAAGAGGTTAATATAGACCTTTTCAAAAGTATGTGCACCCATTTCAGGG
>WFPG01000202.1 GCA_015487755.1 Acidobacteriota bacterium | reverse complement strand
TATAAAAAGGGTTTTTAAAAACCTGTTTTCACTCTTTTTTTTAAGGGGAAGCCTCCATTTTCTTCACTTTATTACCTATCCCTTTTTAATGAGAATGCTGGGGGTGGAAAGGTTCGGGCTTGTTGTATTTGCTCAATCGGTAATAATGTTTTTTTCAATAATTACAGACTTCGGGTTTAATTTAAGCGCAGTAAAAGAAATCTCAATTGAAAGGGAAAATAAAAAAAAGGTAGATGAAATTTTTTCCTCTGTGTTTTTTATAAAATTTTTTCTGGCCATAGTAACTTTTGTGTTTTTATTGCTTCTTTTAATTTTTGTCAAAAGGTTTGGGGAAGAAAAACTCTTCTTTATACTTATGTACGGCTATTTAATCGGCTATGTCCTGTTTCCCATCTGGTTTTTTCAGGGGTTTGAGGATATGAAGTACATAACCTACTTTAACCTTATAGGGCGAATTGTTTACACTGTTTTGTTGTTTTCTTTTATCAGGAAGCCCCACCATTATATCCTTGTTCCGATATTCCTTTCTCTATCAATGATATTAACGGGTTTTTCCTCATTTTTTCTTGCTTTAAAAAGGTATAGAATAAAACTCTATTTTCCCCGTATTTCAATCCTGATTCAAACATGGAAAAAGAGTTTTCACTTCTTTCTTTCAAATCTTTTTGTGTCAATATACAATTACAGCAATGTTATTTTTATAGGGCTGTTTTTAGGAAATGAGGCTGCGGGGCTTTATTCAATGGCAGAAAAGATGTTTCAGGCTGTCGCCTCTCTGTACTACCCTTTAAACGATGCGCTATACCCATATATGGCTAAATTTAAAAACCTTGCTTTTTTCAAAAAGGTATTCAAATTTGCAACCCTGTTGAATATTGTTGTCCTTATCTTCGTTGCTTTGCTTTCAAAGTGGATAATACTCATTGTTTACGGCAAGGCGTATATTCAGTCAATAACTGTTTTAAAAATTTTATCTTTAAGCGGAATGATATGGTTGCCCTCACTCTTATTAGGCTATCCTCTTTTAGGGGTTTACGGAAAGGATTCACTGGTAAACAATTCAATAATCTTTGCCTCGGCAATGCACATTGTACTGTTGCTTATACTATATCCCTTTGCTAACCTCTACCTTGTGGCTGCCCTTTCTGTTTTCACTCAATCGGTAATTTTAGCAATGAGGTTATACGGGCTAAAGAGGTTAAAGGTTAGTTTAAGTTGAAACCCTTTAAAATTGCTGTAAAATCTTATAGAGGTTGTTATGGAAGGATTGAAGGTGCTTGAAAAGAGAGAAAAAAAGGTGGTTGAAATAAAGAATACAAAAGTGGGAAAGGGGCATTTTCTCTTTTGTGCAGGCCCCTGCGCGGTGGAATCAAGAGAAGTTATGGAAGAGATAGCCTCTTATCTTAAAGATACCCCAGTAAACCTTTTAAGAGGCGGTGCATTCAAGCCGAGGACTTCCCCCTATTCGTTTCAGGGTTTAGGAGAAGAAGGGCTTAAAATTTTGAAAGAAATAAGCGATAAATTGAATATCCCATTTGTTTCAGAAGTAACCGATACAAAGTATGTTGAAGTTGTCGGTAGATATGCAGATTGTTTTCAAATAGGCTCAAGGAATATGAGTTCTTTTGAATTGTTAAAAGAGGTAGGCAAAACGGGAAAGCCTGTGCTTTTAAAAAGGGGAATGTCCGCTACGGTAGAGGAGTTTTTAAATGCTGCAGAGTACATATTAAATGAAGGAAATGAAAACATAATCCTTTGTGAAAGGGGTATTCGCTCTTTTGACCCTGCTTTCAGAAATGTTTTAGATTTAAATGCTGTGGCATATTTGAAAGAAAAAACCTTTTTGCCTGTAATAGTTGACCCGAGCCACGGAACGGGGAGAAGGGATATAGTTGAAAAACTTGCCCTTGCGGCAATTGCGGCGGGTGCGGACGGTTTGATTGTGGAAACCCACCCTTACCCGGAGAAAGCATTGTCAGACGGTTTTCAGTCTTTAAATAGAGAAGAGTTTATATCCCTTGCAGAAAAAGTAAAAAGCCTCGCCTCTGTTTTCAAATATGAAATTTAGCGGAAAAATTGAAAAAATAAGGCAAACCCTTTTTGAATATTACGGAAGTTTAAACTGGTGGCCTGCCGATACCCCATTTGAAGTATGTGTAGGGGCGATTTTAACCCAGAATACAGCCTGGTCAAATGTTGAAAAAGCGATTGAAAATTTAAAAAAGGGAAACCTGCTTTCCTGTGAAGCAATTTGCAATGCCGATATAAATTTTCTTGCCGAACTAATTAAGCCTTCAGGCTATTTCAACCAGAAGGCGAAAAAGTTAAAAGCGTTTTGTGAGTTTTTTAAAGAGGGTTTTAACTGCAATCTTGATTCTTTCTTTAATTCCGCTTCAATTGAGAAATTAAGGGAGAAACTTCTATCAATATGGGGTATAGGTAAAGAAACGGCGGATTCAATCTTGCTTTATGCGGGAGAAAAACCTGTTTTTGTGGTTGACGCATACACAAAAAGGATTTTTTCAAGGCACGGGATTTGTGAAGAAAACATTGATTATGACGAACTTAAATCTATTGTAGAAGCCTCAATTCAGCAAAATGTAGATTTTTACAATGAGTTTCACGCATCTTTGGTTTATGTGGGAAAAGATTTTTGCAAAAAGAAAAACCCTCTCTGTGATAAATGCCCTTTGAAAGATTTGTAATTTTGGTTTTTTTTTACTGTTTATTCTGTCATAATTATAGGGATAACAATGTTAGGAGTGATTTATGAGAAAGATTTTGCCTGCAATAGTTTTAATTTTTGTATTTTTGTTTTTAACCGCCTGCAACAATAAAAAAGAGTACTATGAAGGCAGCGGAAAAGTAATTGCGAATATCAACGGCTACAAATTAACCGATGACAAGTTAGATAAGATTTTCAAATCTCTTCCAGACAAGTTAAAAGGCCGTTATCAGGGCAAGGAGGGTAGAAAAAGATTGTTAAATCAATTTATTGAACAAAAGTTAATTGTACAGGAAGCAAAAAAATTAGGCCTTGACAGTAAGTCTGAATTTTTAATACAAAAAGAATTGGATGAAGATTCTCTGCTTATGCAACAATACTATATTTATCTCTATGAAAATTATAAGCCAGACGATAAGGCATTAAAGGAGTTTTACAATTCCCATCCGGAACTTTTTGCCCCAAAGGAAGAGTTTGAGGCATACCACATTCTTGTAACCCCGCAAAAAGACCAGAAGGTTTTCAATACAAAGAAATCTGACGCTAAGAACGAAGCGGAAGCACAGAAGAAGTTGAAAATGATACAAAAACTTTTGAAAAAAGGCGTGCCTTTTGAAAAGGTTGCAAAAGAGTATTCCGAAGGCCCTTCCGCACCGAGAGGCGGTTATTTAGGCAAGTTTAACCTTGGAAGAATGATTCCCGAATTTGAAAATGCATTAAAAAAGATGAAGCCGGGAGAAATAAGCGAGCCTGTTAAAACAAGGTTCGGTTACCACATAATTTACCTTAAAAACAGGATAAAACCTGAGCCTAAACCGTTTGAAAAACTTTCCGCACAGGAAAAGAATCAGGTTATGCAGCAATTTTTTAGAAATTTACTGGAAAACAAAATCAAGGAGTTAAAGGCTAACGCTTCAATAGTAGTTCAAAAGTAATTTATGAAAAGGCTTATTGTTGTCGCGATTATAACAATTTTAATAATTTCGGGGGTTTCCTGCGGTAAAAAGCACAGGAAACCCCCCGTTCCTGAAGAGGTAATAGCAACTATTGACAAATACTATGTTTTCAGGGACGAATTTTTGTTTTATTTAAAACTTAATTACAAATCCATACTTGAAAAAAAGGATAACTTTATACTTTCAAGGATTTTAGACGATTATATAAAAAGAAGGATGGTTTATCTTTACCTGAAAGAGAAGAAAATGCTTCCTTCAAACGATGCCATTGTAGAGTACATGAAGTTTCACGGTTATGACAGAATTTATAAAACGCTTGATTTAAAGCATAAAAGGTACTTTGTCTTTTTTATGGTGTTGAATATTAACGAAGAGGTGTTAAAAAACCATATACTTAAAGATTATGTTAAGGTTTCCGAAAAAGAGATAGAGGATTATTACAACAATAAAACAGAGGAATTTATTAAGAAAAAAACATACTGCTTTACCCGCTTTCACAGTTCATACAAGGATTTGATGAAGGATGCAAGGAAGTGGATTGTACGAAAACACAGAGACGAAACATTTATAAGGTTAAGGTACAGAGACATAGGTGTTGAAACCAATTGCTTTGAGGAAGACGATATCCCTGAAGAGTTTTTAAAAATCCTGAAAAAAATGAGAAGAGGGCGAGTTTCAAAGGTTATTAAATTAAAGATTGGGGAAAAAGAAGATTACAATATCCTGTGGCTTAAAAAGGTTATTCCCGCAAGGAAACTAAAATTTGAAGAGGTCAAGGATATGATTTACAATAAACTTGCTATGGAAAAGTATTCAAAGAAAGAGGAAGAGATTTACACAATGATAAACAAGAAATATAAAGTAACGGTTTATCCGGAAAATATACTTGTTTTTAAATACAACGGGGTATTTCCCGTTTTTAAATCGGAGGAAGAATGAGAAAGTTGGCTTATATCCTATGCTTTGTTCTAATTTTCGGAGCACAGGCAAAGATAATAGACAAAATTGCAATTATAGTGAACAACCGTGCGGTAACCTTTCACGAACTTGAAAAACTGTATCAGGTAAGGTCTTCTGAACTGTACCGTCAATTTGCAGGCAAAGAACTTGCTAAAAAATTGGAAGAGTTAAAGAAGCAGGTTATAAAAGACAAACTTGACGAATTGCTCTTGCTTGAAAAGGCTTCTCAGGAAGGGATAACCATTACTGATAAAATGATGGACGAGTTTATCAAAGGGTTGATGAAGCAAAACAACATTGAGACGGAAGAGCAGTTTAACAATATCTTAATGCAGCAGATGGGCATGACTTTAAAAGAGTTTAAAGAGGTGCAAAAAACCCAGTACATTGCAAGGACTGTCATCCAGCAATTTGTAATCAACAAAATTGTTATAGACGAGGCTGAAATAAGGGCATACTATGACGAGCATATTAAAGACTATCAAACTCCTTTTACATTCTCAATTCAGGAGATAGTGCTTTACTATGACAACACTACAAAGCAGTTTGTAGAAAGAAGGGCGAAATCAATCCTTGAAGAATTGAAGTCCGGCAAGATTGATTTTTCAACCGCAGTTTCCCTTTACTCTGAAGCAAGTTCAAAAGAGTTAAACGGTGAGTTGAAAAACCTTAAAAAGGGGGATTTAAACAAAAAACTTGAAGAGGCTGTTTTAAAACTAAAAGTAGGCGAGGTAACCATTGTGGAATTGCCTGATTCAATCCACATTGTAAAACTTATTGAGAGAAACGACCCAAAGCCTCTGCCTTTTGAACAGGTGAGGGCAAAGATTGAGGACAAACTCAGGCAGCCTTTAATTCAGGACAGAATAAAGAAGTTTATGGACGAGTTAAAAAGCATTTACTATGTAAGGGTTGATGTTAAACCGGAAGAGTTGAAATGAGGTTAGACCTTTTTTTAAAAAAGGTGCTTATAATAAAGAGAAGAACCCTTGCTCAGGAGTTAATAAAATCTGGCAGGGTTTTTGTTAACGGAAATATTGCAAAAGCGGGAAAAGACATCAAAGAGGGTGATATTATCACATTTCCTTTGAGAAGGAGAAGGCTGACAATCAAGGTTAAAGAAATACCAAAGGGAAATGTTAAAAAAGGTGATGAATTAAATTATTATGAGGTTTTGAAAGAGGAGACAATAGATGGATAATCATATATTTATAAAAGACTTAAAGCCTGATTCAAGGGTTGAGGACATTTACCTTTTAAAGTTGATAGGTTTAAGGGACAAGAAAAACGGCGGGCAGTACCTGCTGCTTAAACTCTCCGATATGAGTGGAGAGATAATGGGAATGATGTGGGACAAGATAAACGGTGTTATTGACAAGGTTAAGCCTGGAGATTTCGTTAAGGTAAGGTTCAGGG
>WFPG01000201.1 GCA_015487755.1 Acidobacteriota bacterium | reverse complement strand
GCATATATATAGACGAAAGTTTTTTCAAAAATGTTTCAAGTTGCGAAGAAAACAAAAATAGGCAATAATAAATTTGAAACTCAATTTTTGGTAAAGAGGTGGGTATGTTTAAAAAGGTGTTAATAGCCAATAGAGGCGAGATAGCAGTAAGGGTTATACGCACATTAAGGGAAATGGGAATAAAATCCGTTGCCGTTTTTTCCGATATAGATAGAAAAAGCCTTCATGTAAATCTTGCAGATGAGGCGTATCCTTTAGGCGGGAAAACCTCTGCTGAAAGTTACCTTGTTATGGAAAAAATAATTGATGTTGCTAAAAAGTGCGGAGCAGAGGCAATTCACCCGGGATACGGCTTTTTGTCAGAGAATGTGAAGTTTGCAAAAATGTGTGAAGATAACGACATAGTTTTTATAGGCCCTCCGCCTGAGGCAATAAGTTCAATGGGGGATAAGGTAACTGCAAGAAGGATTATGGAGAAGGCAGGTGTCCCGATAATCCCCGGGCTTGAAAAAGAGGGGTTAAGCGAGGAAGAAGCGCTTGATTTTGCAAAAAAAGTGGGGTTTCCCGTGATGATAAAGGCTTCTGCCGGAGGCGGCGGAAAGGGGATGAGAAAGGTAAACAATGAGAAAGATTTTGCAAAATTCTTCCGGCAGGCAAAGAGCGAGGCGCTATCCTCTTTCGGTGATGACAGGGTTTATATTGAGAAATTTCTTGAAGAGCCGAGGCATATTGAGATTCAAATTTTAGGGGATAAACACGGCAATGTTATCTATTTAGGTGAAAGGGAATGCTCTGTTCAAAGAAGGCACCAAAAGGTTATTGAAGAGTCTCCCTCACCGTTTATAGACGAAGAAATGAGAAGGAAAATGGGGGAAACAGCGGTAAAAGCGGCAAAGGCGGTGGGGTATTTTAACGCAGGCACGGTTGAGTTTTTAGTTGATAAGTACAAAAACTTTTACTTCCTTGAGATGAATACAAGGCTTCAGGTTGAGCACCCTGTAACCGAGTGGGTGACGGGGATTGACCTTGTTGAGTATATGATTAAGGTTGCGGCAGGTGAAAAACTTGACTTAAAGCAGGAAGATATTGTTTTGAAAGGGCACGCAATTGAATGCAGAATATACGCAGAAGACCCGGATAAAAACTTTATGCCTTCTCCCGGTAAAATTGAAAGGCTTATTACCCCTTCAGGCCCCGGTGTGAGGGACGATTCGGGGGTTTTTGAGGGGGCTGAAGTTTCCCTTTACTATGACCCTATGATTTCAAAGTTAACGGTTTTTCATAGAAACAGGGAAATGGCTATAAAAAGGATGTTAAGGGCTCTTGACGAATACATTGTTGCGGGAATAAAAACCAATATTGACTTTCATAAAAGGGTTTTAACTCACCCGGCATTTGTTGAGGGTAGATACGACACAACCTTTATTGATAACAATATTGACTCTTTGCTTGAAAAAGATGTTAAAAACGAAGATGTTGCGGTTATTGCCGCTTTAATTGAATACTATTCAAAAGGGAATAAAAAGGTTAAAAGAGCCACCTGCACTTCTTCAAGGTGGAAGGATTATGCTAAAAATTGCTGGACTATATAGGGGGAATTATGGAAGTTTCCGTAAAGTTAAATAAAAAAGAGTTTGACGCAAATATAGAAAAAAAAGATAAAGGCTTTAAGGTAAGTTTTGAAGGCAAAGAATTTTTCGCTGATTTTGAAAAATTATCGGGAAAAGACGGAAATTTAATAGTAAACGGGAAAAGTTATCATGTGATTTTTACCGATAATTCTGTTTATGTAAACGGTGTCCACTTTGATGTTGAAACTATTGACCCTTTGAAAAAAGAATTGCTTAAATCAACCGCCCTTGAAAAAGACGAAGGGGCCGTAATTACATCAATGCCTGGAAATGTGAAAAGGGTGCTTGTTAAAGAAGGGGACGAGGTTGAGGTAAGCCAGCCTGTTGTGGTGCTTGAGGCAATGAAAATGGAAAATGAGTTGGAAGCGCCGAAAAGCGGGGTGGTTAAAAAGGTTAATGTAAAGGAAAATTTCCCTGTGGAGGCAAATACTGTTTTAATTGAGATTGAGTAATGATTGCAAAGATTTTTAAATTTATAGGCATTACAATTGTTGTTTTGATTGTTTCGCTTTTTATCTTTGTAAATACCGCTCTATTTGATAGGTTTCTTGCAAACCAGATAAACTGTCTCTTATACACATC
>WFPG01000200.1 GCA_015487755.1 Acidobacteriota bacterium | reverse complement strand
ATTTTTATGCATGCGGAGACAAAAATAACAGATATATCTTTTAAACAGTTTATTGAGCAGGGAGAAAAGGGTAATATAGCCAGAGTTGAAATGAAAGGCCAGAATGTTAAAGGCGAATTTTTATCCCCTTTTGTAAAGAATAATTCTAAATACGAAAAGTTTATAACTGTTGTGCCTGCCGATTACCCCAATATAATAGACGAGATTTTAAAGTGGAGAAACCTTGAAGATTTCAAGATTATTGAAGACAAAGAGTCAACCTTTATGACTGTTTTAATTAGTTGGGCTCCATTGGTGGTTTTAATAGTTATCTGGATTATGTTTATGAAGCAGATGCAGGGAGGCGGAGCAAAGGCTTTAAGTTTCGGTAAAAGCAAGGCAAGGCTTGTTGACAATAAAAAGATTACATTTAAAGATGTTGCAGGTGTTGAAGAGGCGAAAGAAGAGTTAAAAGAGGTTGTGGAGTTTCTTAAAAACCCCAGAAAATTTCAGAAGTTAGGCGGTAAAATTCCCAAAGGTGTTCTCTTGATGGGCCCTCCCGGAACGGGGAAAACCCTTCTTGCAAAGGCTGTCGCAGGGGAAGCGGGTGTGCCCTTTTTCTCAATAAGCGGTTCTGAATTTGTTGAAATGTTTGTAGGTGTCGGTGCGTCAAGGGTAAGGGATTTATTTGAACAGGGAAAGAAAAATGCACCCTGCATAATATTTATAGACGAACTTGACGCTGTAGGTAGGCACAGGGGAGCAGGTTTAGGAGGCGGACACGACGAAAGAGAGCAGACATTAAACCAGTTGCTTGTTGAAATGGACGGCTTTGAAACAAAAGACGGGGTAATACTTATTGCAGCCACAAACAGGCCTGATGTTTTAGACCCGGCTCTTTTAAGGCCGGGAAGGTTTGACAGAAGGATTGTGGTTGATAGGCCTGATGTAAAAGGCAGGGAAGCAATTTTAAAAATTCATACAAGAAACATACCATTAGGTGATGATGTTGATTTAAGCATAGTAGCAAGAAGCACTCCGGGCTTTGCCGGGGCGGAATTGGCAAACCTTGTGAATGAGGCTGCTTTGCTTGCCGCAAGGAAAGACAAAGAAGTAGTTGAAATGGAAGACTTTGAAGAAGCAAAAGACAAAGTTATTATGGGGCTTGCAAGAAAATCCATGGCATTGTCTGAAGAAGAAAAGAAAAACACCGCTTACCACGAGGCAGGGCATGCACTTGTTGCGGCACTATTGCCGGGAGCAGACCCCATACACAAGGTTACAATTATCCCGAGAGGAAGGGCTTTGGGGGTTACTGTTCAACTTCCTGAAGACGACAGATATACTTATACAAAGGACTACCTTGAAAACAGAATCGCAATTTTAATGGGCGGAAGGGTAGCGGAAGAGGTTTACATGGGGCACATTACAACAGGTGCCGGAAACGACATAGAGGTTGCAACAGACCTTGCAAGGAAAATGGTTTGCAAATGGGGTATGAGTGATTTGGGACCAATAAACCTTGGAGTGGAAGAGCAGGAAATCTTTTTAGGCAAGGATCTGGTAAAACATCAGAATTACTCTGACGATACAGCAAAACTTGTGGACGCTGAAATTAAAAACATTATTATGAAAAACTACAATAAAGCAAAGGATTTGATTAAAAAATATGAGAAAGAGTTTCTTGAACTTGCAAATAAACTTCTTGAAAAAGAGGTATTAAGCGCAGAAGAGGTGTATGCAATTGTTAGAGGAGAAAGCAAGGGCAGTTTATCCCCTGAACCTCAGGAGTCCTGATAGGATAAAGAGGTTTTTTGATAAGATAGGGGTTGACCCTGCAGGCACGCAGGTTATGACCCCTAAATTTCAATTTAAAACTTATGTAATCAAAAACCTTGACAACAGGGCTGCTGCAATAATCAAGCAGGATATTCTATCAATTGGGGGAGAAGCGGCAATAAGCGGAAGGGTTTTGTGGTTTGAAATGGGGGAAAACGATGTCTTCATTTCAGGTACATTAAAACACCTCAAACTCCTTGCCGAAAAGATGAAAAAGCAGCCTTATAAGTTAAAAGAGATTGGAATTGAACTTGAAAGGCAGTTAAACCTTGATTACAGTTTTACTCATGTTTTAGATAAACTAATTGCAAAATCCTTTCCTCTCATAATGGGGATACTCAACCTGACGCCTGATTCATTCTACGACGGTGGAAAATTTAATAAGATTGATACCGCATTAAAAAGGGTTGAGGAAATGATAGAGCAGGGTGCCGACATTATTGATATAGGCGGGGAATCCACAAGGCCCGGCTCTCAAAGGGTTGATGCAGGCGAAGAGTTAAACAGGGTTTTGCCTGTGCTAAAAGAGATAAAAAAAAGGTTTAAAATACCTGTTTCAATAGACACATACAAAAGCAAGGTTGGTGAAGAGTGTTTAAAAGAGGGAGCGGATATTATAAACGACATATCTTTCGGCACAATGGATAAAGAAATGTTTGAAACTGTAGCGAAATATGATTGCCTTTACATAGGGATGCACATAAAAGGCACTCCTGAAAATATGCAGAAAAACCCTCAATACGAAGACTGTGTTTACGAGATAAGGGAATTTTTGAAAGATAGAAGCAAAGAGGCAATTGAAAAAGGTATAAAAAGCGAAAACATTATTGTTGACCCTGGCATTGGTTTCGGGAAAAACGACGGGCATAACCTTGAGATTTTAAGGAATATAGAGGCATTTTCTTCATTAGGCTACCCTGTTTTAATAGGTGCTTCAAGAAAAAGCATGTTTGGAAGGCTATTAGGCCTTGAAACAGAAAACAGGCTTGCCCCGTCAATAGCGGTTGCCGTTTACACTGCATTACAGGGTGTGCATATATTAAGGGTGCACGATGTTTTTGAAACAAAAAAAGCGATTGAAATAACTTCACTTTTATCTGAATGAACACTCATTCATTTTTTTCTTGACTTATCAATTGCCATAACTTAAAATTAAAATACCAAAAAAGGGTTGGAGGATGATATGAACATAATGGTGTTTATCAAACAGGTTCCGGATACCGAAACCAAAATCAAGATTGCGGACGACGGCAAGTCAATTGTTGAAGACGGAATTAACTGGATAGTTTCACCTTACGATGAATTTGCTATTGAAGAGGCTGTTAAAACAAAAGAAAATTTAGGCGGCGAAGTTACGGTAGTTACAATGGGCCCCTCAAGAGCAGAGTCTGCTTTAAGAACCGCTCTTGCAATGGGCTGCGATAAAGCAATTCTTCTTGAAGATGCCGCTTTTGAAGGGGCAGACGCATATTCAACAGCAAAGGCACTTGCAAAGGTTATAGAAAAAGAAAACCCAGATTTAATATTTTTCGGAAAACAGGGTGTAGGAAACGACAACACTCAGGTTGGCCAATTAGTTGCCGAAATGGTTGGTATCGGGCATATCGGCACCTGCATTAAACTTGAAATAGACGGCGATACAATTAGAGGCGAAAGGGAAATTGAAGGCGGCAGGGAAACAATTGAAACAAAACTCCCTGCAATCGTTACGGCACAGAGGGGATTAAATGAGCCGAGATACCCCAATTTAAGGGGAATTATGAAGGCAAAGAAAAAGCCTCTTGATAAACTTACTCCCGCAGATTTAGGCTTAAGCGCAGACGAAGTAGGGCTCGCAGGTGCAAAAACAGTTTATGCTTCACTTGAACTTCCGCCTGCAAGACAGGCAGGTAAGAAGATTGAGGTTGAGCCTGAAGTTGCGGCAAAAGAGATTGTTGAATTCCTTAAAAACGAAGCAAAGGTTTTATAATAGGGGGTAATTATGATTTTAGTATTTGCTGACCAGAGAGACGGAAATTTAAAAAAGGCTTCTAAAGAGGCTATTTCAGAAGGAAAAAGGCTTGCAACATCCCTTTCTCTTCCTTTAGGCGTTGTTGTTTTAGGCGCAGGGGCAAAGGGTGTTGTTGACGAAATAAAGAATTACGGAGCAGACAAGGTATTTGTATCCGAAACTCCCGACGCTTATTCACCTGATTTATACGCTGAAGGCGTTGCAAAGATTGCCAAAGAAAACGGGGCAAAAATTGTTCTTTTCCCCGGCACCTCAATGTGTGTTGACTTTGCTCCGAGGGTTTCCGCAAAACTTGAAGCAGGGCTTGTAACGGACATTACCGCAACCGAATTAAAAGACGGAAAGCTTGTTGTTAAAAAGCCTGTTTATTCAGGAAAGGCAATTGCCACCGTTGAATATAAATCAGACATTGCTATGGCTACATTAAGGCCTAATGTTTTTGAACTTGCCGAAAACGCTGGCGCAGGTGAGGTTGTTGAATTCTCTGTTGACGGAGACGCAAAAGCAAAAGCAATTAAGGTTGAGTTGAAAGAAGCAGGCAAGGTTGAATTAACCGAAGCCTCAATTATTGTTTCAGGCGGAAGAGGTGTTAAAGGGCCTGAATACTTCCAGAATGAACTTCAGCAACTTGCAGATTTATTAGGTGCCGCTGTAGGTGCTTCAAGGGCTGCTGTTGACGCAGGCTGGATTGACCACTCACATCAGGTTGGCCAGACAGGTAAGGTTGTTTCACCTAAAGTTTACATGGCTTTCGGTATTTCAGGCGCAATTCAGCACCTTGCAGGAATGGGAACATCCCAGTATATTATCGCAGTAAACAAAGACCCTGACGCGCCTATCTTTAATGTTGCATCTTTAGGCGTTGTTGCAGACCTTTTCAAGGTTGTGCCTGCTTTAATTGAAGAAATTAAAAAGGCAAAAGCATAAATTTTAAGTGATACATATCACAAATAAAGGGGCGTTAAGCCCCTTTTTTTATTTTTTCTTTGTTTTTTACTTTTTTCGTAATATATTGT